>JANWXI010000006.1 GCA_025057415.1 Chitinophagales bacterium | reverse complement strand
TGAAAAACAAATAATGCGCGGGCGCGGCGGGAGCGAAAGCGTACCCCGTAGCAAGCCCGACCCCGCTGCGGAGCGGAGCCGCGCGGAGCGGAGCAGCGGGGGCACCCCACAATAAAAAAATGATTGAAGTAGTCGTTCAGTAATCTGGGTATAACTTACATTCTTGATATATTTAGTGTTTGTGATAAGAGAAAATCCTTTGTGCTTGAACGAATGTTAACAGCATTAGCCGCTAAATATTAATGCGGTGTATATGCGCTGTTGGTTTTCTTACAGGGTATTTATGCGCCTGTTTCAACGAAATTATTGCCGGTTATACTGGTATGAGTGGCGCAAAGTTTTTTGTGGTAAGTAATTTTCACCCGGGTACGTGGAGTAATTTGTATAAGTTTTACGGCAGTCAACATCAGTTGCCGGCAAGCCAATTTCCATTGTTTGCGAAGTTTGCAGACCACAGGGCAAGTGTTTTATTTGCCGGCAAACACGGCACAATGGCATCATTAGTGATACTGGCGGCAGGTATGGCGAGCCGCTACGGCAGTATGAAACAAACTGAGGGCTTTGGCCCCTCTGGCGAGACCCTGCTGGAGTACAGCATTTACGATGCAATACAGGCGGGTTTCGGACAGGTGGTCTTTATCATTCAGCGTCAACATGAGGATGCTTTCCGCAGCATGTTTGAGCCGAAGCTTCGCGGGCGCATCAACGTTGCTTACGCGTTTCAGGACAAAGACGCGTACATGAACGGCTACACATGGCCGGCAGAGCGCGTAAAACCCTGGGGCACGGCACATGCGGTGCTGTGTTCGCAGCCGGTGGTAAGAGAACCTTTTGCTGTTATCAATGCCGATGATTTTTACGGGCGCGATGCCTTTGTACGCGCGGCAACATTCCTGCGCGATGTGTGCAGTCCTCAGCGCATGGCGCTCATTGGATATGAACTGGCGAGAACCCTTTCGGCTCACGGCAGTGTTAGCCGCGGCGTGTGCGATGTAGATGAACAAGGGCGACTGAGCGGTATAACCGAACGAACAAAGGTTTACAGGCATGAAGCAGAAATTGTTTATGAAGATGATACCGGCATTCACCCGCTGGGCGATAAGCGCGTAAGTATGAATTTCTGGTGTATGCACCCCGCAGTATATCCGGTGTTTGAAAAGGAGTTTCATCGTTTTTTGTCGCAAAACCACCTGAACCCCAAATCCGAGTTTTTTATTCCGATTGTTGCGGATGCTATGATAAAATGCGGCGCTGCCGTTTTTGAAGTGTTGCCCTCATCGGCTGACTGGTTTGGGGTTACTTACCGCGAAGACGCCGGACATGTGCGGCAAAGTATTGCTAACCTGATAGCCAAGGGTGAGTACCCCGCTTCGTTGTGGACGTAAGGGGAATTTGTTACATCAGTACGCTCTTGCAAAGATTACGCGTTCGCGGCTCGGATTGCCGCTGAATACGCATTTGCCCTGCTCGGTGGGGTTATTCAACGGAATGCAACGAATGGTGGCCTTGGTAAGCTCTTTGATTTTTTCTTCGGTTTCGGGGGTGCCGTCCCAGTGGGCGCGGATAAAGCCGGGCTGTTCTATCAGTTGCTGAAACTCTTCCCACGAGTTCGCTTCACGTATATGACTATCGCGAAATTGCTTTGCTCTTTCAAAAATATTCCGTTGAATTTCGGATAATAAATTTTCAATATATGATGCAGCGCCATCCAGGGGTTGCACACTTTTTTCTTTCGTATCGCGGCGGGCTATTTCAATCGTATTATTTTCGTAGTCGCGCATGCCCATGGCAAGGCGCACAGGTACGCCCCTCAGTTCATACTCCGCAAATTTAAACCCCGGGCGTTTGGTGTCATCATCATCTAACGATACGCTGATGCCCTTGGCTTTCAGTTCGCGGATGAGCGGTTCTACGCGCTCGCATATTTTTTTCATGTCATCCTCGCCGCGGGTAATGGGTACTACCACTACCTGTAGCGGAGCGAGTTTTGGAGGCAAAATCAATCCGTCATCATCGCTGTGTGCCATGATGAGCGCACCGATGAGCCGCGTGGATACACCCCACGAAGTTGCCCATACGTACTCGAGCTTTCCTTCTTTGTTGAGAAATTGCACGTCAAATGCTTTGGCAAAATTCTGACCCAGAAAATGCGAAGTGCCCGCCTGAAGCGCCTGACCGTCCTGCATCATGGCTTCAATGCAGTAGGTCTCCAGCGCGCCGGCAAAACGCTCATTGGGTGTTTTTTTACCCCGAATGACCGGCAAAGCCATGTACTGCTCTGCAAAGGCAGCGTAAACCTCCAGCATGCGTTCCGTTTCTTCAATGGCCTCCTGAGCAGTGGCGTGCGCGGTGTGCCCCTCTTGCCACAAAAACTCGGCAGTGCGCAAAAACAACCGCGTGCGCATTTCCCAGCGTACTACATTTGCCCATTGGTTGATGAGTATCGGCAAATCGCGGTAACTCTGTATCCAGTTTTTGTAGGAGTTCCAGATGATGGTTTCGGATGTGGGGCGTACGATTAACTCTTCTTCTAACCTGGCTTCAGGATCCACCACTACGCCCTTACCATCGGGCGAGGTTTTCAGCCGGTAATGTGTTACCACTGCACACTCTTTGGCAAATCCCTCTACGTGTGCCGCCTCGCGGCTCAAAAAACTTTTGGGTATAAACAGCGGGAAGTACGCGTTTACATGCCCGGTGTCTTTAAACATTTTATCCAGTGCATCGCGCATTTTTTCCCAAATTGCATAACCATAGGGTTTTATTACCATACATCCGCGCACACTGCTGTAATCTGCCAACCCTCCTTTGATAACAAGGTCGTTATACCATTGTGAATAATCGTTAACACGGCTTGTTAATTCTTTAGCCATAACAATATATGGTACGTTATTTAGTCATTGAAATTAGAGCGGGCTAAAATAGGAAAACCGCTATCATTAAACTTACGAATTAAATTTTTGTCTTAACCATAAAACACCTCACCATGAAACCCATCCTCCGTTTTGTACTTACCACTTTTACATTGGCGGGGCTTTGGTTCTCTGCGGTAGCTCAAGACGATTACTACTATGACCCCGACAAAGACAAAGGTTTCAACAGCGTAAATCATCCGGCATATCAATATGATGCGCCGGACGAGACCACTTCATACACGCAAAACGGCAATACTTACATCACCAATAACTATTACTACGATGACGACTGGGACGATTTCTACTACACCAGTCGCCTGCGCAGGTTTTATACTCCAAACTGGGGAGTAGGGTTTTACAGTTACTGGTTTACCCCTTCGTTTTACTTTGGTTGGAGCAACTGGAACACAAATTTCTGGGGCTGGAATGCCGGCTGGTGGCCGCGCCCCTGGAACAGGTGGTGGGCATGGCGGCCGGGCGTCACCGTTGTGTTTTACGACCCGTGGTGGGATAGCCCCTTTTGGGGATGGGGCTGGGGTTGGAATAGTTGCAGCTTTTTCGGACCCTGGTATTCACCCTGGTGCGCGTGGAATTCATTCTACACTAGTCCTTGTTTTTGGAACACCTGGGGTTGTAACGCCTGGGCGTGGAACAACGGATGGTGCGGTTGGGGCAACAATTATTGGAACGGATATTGGAACGGCTACAACCAGGGCTACTGGGATGGTTACTACAACGGATGGTGGAACAGCCCGTTTGCCGGTGGCGGATGGTGGGGGGGATTTTACCGGCAAGGTCCTGATGGTAATAGCACTCAAACACCTGCTGCCAATGGGGTATCTATCAATCGCAACAACGGAATGTTAAACGTGTCGTTACAAAACAGCAATTCAAACAGTGTAGCCGACATACCCCCCGAGGGCATCACCCGACCTTTTAAACCGTCTCTGCAAAATACAAACAAGAGTGAAGTACGCGTTAACGATAATCCTCAGTTAGACGACAAACCCTTCAAAACTCCTTACAGTTTCTCAGAGAGCCGCAACAACATGCAAGAGGCAACAAAGCCGTCTAATCCTGCATACCAATACAGCGGACCATCCAACAAACCGGTTGATGCACAACGTCAAAACGCGCAGGAGCATGTACGTAATCCGCAAACCGTACTCCCTCCTGCCACAAGCGCACCCGATTATGAGCAACGCGCTCCCTCGGCTAGCTCTCCCGCTACGCGGATGCCGCAAACGCCTGTAGCTCCTCAGCAACCCTCTGTACCCAGACCGCATACTCCGGCTCCGCCAGCCGATGAATACCGCGAAAGCCGTGTAAGACCCGCGCCTCCTGTAAGAGAATATCAACCGGCGCAACCTTACCGCGAACCGCGCGAACACAGCAGACCGTCACCGCAAGTGTCGCCCCGGCAACACTACGAACATTCACAACCGCCGGTATCACCCCAGAGAGGCGGCTCATTCAACGCTCCGCGTGAGTACAGCCGCCCCGACAACACTCCGCGTTTCAGCCCGTCTGAACGCAGCCCACAGTTCACACCGCAGCGCGAAATGAACCACCGCGCACATCCCATTAACCCTCCTGCTGAGCGCAATTTTAACGGCCCGCGCAGGGTGAACTGATAAACTTCCTCTAACACTAAGCGCAGACAGGTTACTTGTCTGCGCTATTTTTTTTAAAAGTAGTTTGCGTGATTACAAAGAGTTCTGAGTGCTACTTTACGCCTGAAATTAACCGATGGCGAAGGTATTCACATAATGTAGGATGATACCACTGTTTGCTCTCGGTCTCAGCGGAAGTGATGGGTTGCAGGCGTTGTTGCAAGGCATCTCTTACGGCATCGCACAAGCGCGGCAGTCCGGCAGCTAACTGCAAAAGCGGGTAAGTAGTAAAGTTGTCCTTATCGGTAATGCGGATAAGTTCCTGATAGAGGATATTGCCGGTATCAACTCCTGTATCAACCAGGTGGACCGTTACACCGCATCGTTCCGGGTCGCGGTTTACGAGAGCCCAGTACCCGCCGTGCACGCCGCGGTAACGGGGCGTAATGCCTGCGTGCATGTTGATAAAAGGAACTGGCACGGCACGCAACACCTTTCCCGAAATGATACGTGTGCCGTTCACCACTACCACCGCCGGTGAAAGTTCGCGAAGTAAATCTATGCACGCAGGAGTATTTACGGATGTAACGTGCCGGATAAGCGAGCCGGGTATTTCATCGGTATTCAGTTGGTACTGTTGCAAAATCTCCTTGCGCCTGCCGGCGGATGTGGTTGCTAAAATGCGTGCGATAATTACCTGAAATAACACCTGGCTAATGGCAGTAAACCAACCCAATTTTGAAGCCCTCCGCCTGATAAATTTCCATGCGCTCTCTTTCTCCTCTAATATAACAGCCGCCACGTCAAACCGAGCAGCCAACGCATGGTAAACTATGTGCGTTGACATTCCTTTGCCGGCAAGCAATACAACTTTACTATTTGACATCGTACATCAGTTTACGGGCAAGTCCGCTCATGGTATAACTTTGAAAAGCGTATTTATCGTGCAAGTGTCGGTAATGTTGTAGTATCTTCTCCAAACATCGGAAATTCTCATCCGTATGGTCTCCAAAATTGTGCGGATGCCACCACAGATGAAACGTGTGGTGGTGTATGGCTGCGTGGGTCATGGCGCGTGTTATCCGGCTGATTTTCAACGGCTCTAAAAAGGATAATGCAGCATTGTACGGACGGAGAAAACGACTACTCGGAATATCTACGGGGAATTTGCTGCGCAAATACGCATCGGGGTAAGTGTGGTGACCCGAAATATTGAAGTAAGCATCAATCAGGCGCAAAGCCCTGCGGTGCAGTTGCTCATCATCTTTATTGCGCGCCTCATAAAGCCAGGAGTGTTCATTACCGCGATAGCATATTATACCGAGTTGCCTGCATACTTCCAGATACTCATCATTAAACTGATTGCGCGGAAAAACGAGCGAGGTAATAGTTACACCCTTGCGGGCTGCTATTTTTATTGCCTGCTCAATATCCGCGCGAAATTGCTCGGTTGTTTGTCCTTCCTCAAGGCAGTAATAATGCGAAAAAGTGTGCGTACCGATTTCATGTTGCGGGCGCGATTTGATTTTTTCAATCAGGTGTGAAGCAAAGTGATACGGGTCTTCGGGGTAGCGCGTTCCTAAAAGCCGGAAGTGACCGTTGTAAGGCGAAAGCTCCGCATGTTTATAGGTGGGTAACTTTTCTGGTATTGAGCGGAGCAGTTCCTCTTTGCTCTCGAAAAACAGAAAACCTACCGTGCTGAATGTGGCGCTCACCGCGTATTTATCAAACGTATCAAGTAATCGCGGAACTACCTCATGCACCGCGCGGATATTCTCCCCGTAATCGGCTATACTTTTTTTATCGCGTACACCCCATAGCAATTCAAAGTCCAACGAAATGACAAACTTGCCGTGTTGCATCTTGTATTTATAATCAATACTGGCGGGTAAGATATTAAAAGCGAAAATTATCGTCCTTTAATAGGATAATTACCTGCCGGAATGTTGCTAACATAAATAAAAATTACAAAGTAAGTTTTCACGCCACGGTGCGGTGCACACCACACACGTTCACACCATTATCCATTAACGCTCATCCGGTTTGAGTTGCGTAAAAGATACACCGAAAAAGTATCCGCAAAGCGCCACGCAACAAAGTTTTCAAGTCATATATTGAAGTGGGCACATAAAATAAAATACCGGGTAATGCCAAATTACTTATCACATCTGCTTTGTGTTTTACTTCAAAAATTCAAACCGCGACAAGGAGTTAATTAATATAGGGTGCCCCCGCCGCTGCGCTTCGCAGGGCTACGCGCAGCAGCGGGGTCGGGCTTGCTACGGGGTACGCTGCCGCTCCCGTGCTCCACTGCGTTACGCACCGCTTCGCTGCGCTCGCGCCCTTCGCATCCCTCACCCGGGCAAGCGCTCCGGCATCTCCTGTATTGTGCCAAGCAGCTCAGGTAAGCAGGTGTTGCCGTGATAATTTGTATAAAGAATAAATTTAATATGATGAATGTATGTCACGGGGCACGCGCCCCGCAAATAACTTCATTCAAATAACCAGATAATTACCCTTTAAACTACCTGCCACCCGAACACACTGCATTTAAGCTGAGCAATACTACAGCTAAAACTGCTGTTTTTTGTTCAGGCAATACAACATTTTTATTTTACTGCAACACTTTTCAAACTGACAAGCATGCTACGGGTACTTGTATCGTTTATGTTGGTAATAGATTACCCATTACCCTCGCAGCCAACACAGGGTAGGTGCTAAACACAATTCATCAGGATTTGCAACTGCACCCCTGATATATATTAAAAAAAATAATACTGTATCAGGATGACTAAACGTATGCATTATTAAACATTTTTATTTGAATTAGATGTATAGCCGTACCCGTTTATTGCTCATGCAGTAGCAGAGTATTGAAAAGTGATTACCCGAACGTGGGTTGCCGGCACCGTGAAAAATTGTCTGATAAATCAGTAGCCGGTAAATGATTTGTAATTCAAGGCATTAGTAATCTCCGGAATATTCATTGCAAACAGTTTCGCGCGTTTGTGCAGGTCTTGTATATTTACGGCACACACTAACACACCCCTGAAATGATTAGGATATTTACATTACCGTTAGTTCTACTATCCTCTTTTATACTTTTTGCACAGCAAACTACTTTTCGTATTCAATACGACCTTGCCATTTTTGATTTACCGGGTGGCTTAGCGCAAAGTACTTCGGGCAGTTATGTGCTTTCGGGCACTAACGCCACACTGGGCACCGTAGGCAACCTGATACAAATCTCGCAAAACGGTGCGGTACAATGGGCAAAAGCGTATTCGGCAAGCGGCATCAGCACACAGTTTTCGGATGTGAAACGTGTAAGCGGAGGAGGTTATGTGGTAACGGGCGGAACGGGCTCGGGCTGTTTGGTAGCGCGTGTGGATGCCAACGGTAATGTTGTTTGGGCAAACCGGTATAGAGTATCTGCCTCAACTGGCAGCATTGAATACGGTAACCGGATATTACCTACCACCGATGGCGGTTACGTAGTGGCAGGAAGCGTAGAACGCGTGGACCCCGATGGTGCCGGCCCCATTGTCCGGCAGGACTCCTCAAAAATGTTTGCCTTGAAAATTGACGGCAACGGCAACCTGCAGTGGATGCGCGTGTTCTTTTACACCACCGCCTATGATGATGACGACTTCCTATACGATGTGGCAGAAGTAAACGATGGCTACGTGTTTGTCGGCTCGGTAACCATGGTGGCAGGTGACGGACACAGCGATGCAGTTATTCTGAAAACAAACACAAACGGCGCTTTACAATGGGCTTACCGATGGGGCAACAGCAACAGCGAGGGAGCATACTCTATCATAAGCACCGGCACAAGCGCCGTGATGTTGAGCGGTGATGACAACGGTCGGGCATTCCTGTTAAATCTGAATGTACCCAACACAGGTCCGTCTGTTACAGGCACTAATAGTTTATACACCACTGCGGGTTTTTCAGCACTTGGCTCCAGCCTGGTGCGCACCATTGATGGACATAACACTATTTTCGGAACGCGTATCGGTGCAATTTTTACTCCGCCCTTCCTGGATTACAGCTCTTTCATATTAAAAACCAACTCGTCCAGCGGAGCGGTAATGTTTAGCCGTACCTACAACTCGGGTTTTGTATCCATACTCCCCGTGGGTTTGCAAGTGAGTGACACGGGTTACATCATGAACTCCATTTCCGCCACACAAACTCCCTCCAGCTATGATTACGGAGTAGTAAAAACCGATAAAGATGGATTGCAAAACAGCGCAGCGTGTGCTCCCGGTTCACCTGCTTTTACCCGCAGCAATTATTCTCCATCGCTCAGTTCTTTTACACCTACCCTTGTTACTACCGGCACAGGCAGCAGTGTTACTCTAACAGCTATCAACGTAAACCCGGGCACCTCGGTAATTTGTTTAAATGTAGCTTGCAATCCGCCACCTACACCTACGCCATCGCTCAGCAATAACAACGTATGCCCCGGCACTCCGGTAACGCTCAGCGCTACCGGCGGCAGCAACGTCACATACAAAGTTTACACTCAACCTACAGGAGGAACCCCCATTGGCAATGCACCCATGACAGTTTCGCCTGGCAGCACCACCACCTACTACGTAGAAGCTGATGATAACTCAAACCCCGGATGTGTAAGCCAACGCGCCAGCATCACCCTTACGGTGATACAGCCCCCCTCATCGGTAGGCAATATCACCGGAAGTAATGCGCCTTGCCTGGGCAACGCAAATTACTCAATAACAGCTGCGGGGGCTACTTCATACAATTGGAGCGTGAGCGGCGGAGGCACTATCACCTCAGGACAAAACACACCCAACATTACTATAAACTGGACCTCGTCAGGCGGGCCTTACACGGTTTCGGTAGTAGTGGCAAATGCCTGCGGCAGTGTGAGCAGAACACTACAGGTTAACGTAGTAGCCGGTGTCAGCAACGTATCTGCATCTGCCAATCCCAATCCGGTATGTGTGGGCGGTACCCTTACATTAGTAGGCAGCGGTAACGGGGTAAATACATGGAGTTGGAGCGGGCCGAATGGTTTTACATCCAACTCGCAAAGCCCCCAAATTACAAATGTCACTCCGGCTAATGCCGGCACTTACAACCTTACAGCCAGCAGTGCATGCGGTAGTGGTTCTGCCAGTGTAACAGTGACCGTAAACAACGTTCCGCAAAACGTAAGCGCTTCTGCCAACCCCAGCACGGCGTGTGTAGGCAATACTATCAACCTAACGGGCAGCGCCACCAATGCCACCTCATGGAGTTGGAGCGGACCAAACGGTTTTACCGCCAACACACAAAACACCTCTATCACCAATGTTCAACTTGCAGCCACTGGTACTTATACCCTTACCGCGGGCAACGCCTGTGGAAACAGTACGGCAAGTGTGCAGATAACCGTTAATGCTGCGCCTATCTCAGTCAATGCCACCGCAAACCCAAGCCCCGTTTGTGCGGGAGGAACCCTCACCTTGGGCGGGGGTGCAGTGGGCGCTACATCCTACAGTTGGTCTGGCCCTAATAATTACACATCTAATCAACTAAACAACACCATTACCAATTTTCAGCAAATCAATGCCGGCACTTACACACTTACAGCCCTCAACGCCTGCGGCTCTTCGCAAAGCAGTGTGTTGGTAAATTTAGCAACAGCTCCAACCAATGTTACAGCCAATGCAACATCCGCTGATGTATGCGCCAATTCATCTATCTCGTTACTCGGCAATGCTAACGGTGCGTCTTCTTTTTCCTGGACCGGCCCCAATGGCTTCAGCTCTTCGCTTCAAAACCCCGTAATTGCTAACGCCACCCCCGCTGATAGCGGCCTATACACACTAACAGCTACTAATGCCTGCGGCTCCGCCAGCGCTACTGTGAATGTGGATGTAGATATACCCATACAAAGCATCAGTGTTTCAGCAAATCCGAATGATACAGTTTGTGCCGGAGCCAACATACAACTGCAAGCTGCGGGCAACTCCGTAGATACCTGGGCGTGGGCGGGACCCAATGGCTTCACATCAGCTTTGCCCAATCCTGCTATACCCAATGTTACATTGGCGAACAGTGGTACTTATACCGTTACGGCCAGCAATGCTTGTGGCAGTCAGTCGGCCGGATTACAAATGTTAGTCAATAACACGTTGGGTAACATTACAGCATCCTCTGCCGTCGGTTCAAATGTATGTGCCGGAGGCAGCATATCTCTGATTGCCAGCGGCTCAGGCGTAAACCACTGGCAATGGAGCGGGCCGGGTGGTTTCAGTTCTAATCTGCAAAATCCGGTGTTGAATCCTGTGTACACAGTAAACTCAGGAACCTATACCGTAACCGCCACCAACGCATGCGGTGTACAAACCGCCTCTGTATCGGTGCAGGTAGATACAACCATCACTGCTATCTCCGTTAATGCTGCTCCCGATGATACGGTTTGCGCCGGAAGCACAGTGTCGTTCAGTGCAACCGGGTCAAATGTAAGTACATGGTTATGGAATGGCCCCGGTGGATTTACCTCATCCCAATCTTCCGTTACGCTTAACAACGTTAACCCATCTAACAGCGGTACATACAATGTGATAGGCAGTAATGCCTGCAACGCATTATCGGCATTTGTATCGCTGTTAGTGCAATCGCCTCTGCAAAATATTTCGGCTACGGCTACTCAAAACGGCTCGGTATGCAGCGGCAGCGCTTTGACCCTGAGCGCCTCGGGCAGTGGCGTAAGCTCGTGGAGCTGGAGCGGACCACACGGCTTTCAGTCATCGCTACAAAACCCGGTAATCGTACCCATCACGTTGGCGGGCAGCGGCACATACACCGTCACTGCTACGAACGCTTGCGGCAGCCAAACAGCCAGTGTGAGTGTGCAGGTTGATACGTTCATTCATTCACTCACCGCGCTTGCTTCACCGAATGATACTATTTGTGTAGGCGGTACCCTTCAACTAAATGGCAACGGCGTGAATGTTGACACCTGGAACTGGAGCGGACCGGGAGGTTTTCAGGCAAATCAACAAAACGCTACTATCAACAACGCGCAACCATCGGCTACCGGCACGTATGTTCTCACGGCCACAAACGCCTGCGGGTCGGTTAATACATCCGTGTATGTTTACGTGAAAAATGTACCGGCGCTTCCTGCAGTTATCAACGGCAATCCTTCGCCTTGCGGTAATACTGCCGCAGTTTACAACGCAGCGGCAACCGGTGATGCAACTTCTTACACCTGGGCGCTAAGTGGGGGAGGTAGTATTACTGCCGGGCAAGGTACCCCCAATGTGACGATAACCTGGGGTGGTACTGCCGGCATTTATACGGTATCGGTTACTGCCAACAATGAATGTGGCAACAGCCCTGCTGCCACCCTGCAGGTAGTGGTGGATGTACCTACCGTATTATCTGTTACTGCTGCAGACGATACGATATGTTACGGACAAAATACGACCCTCACTGCGCTGGTAACTCCCGCCGGCACTACCGTTAACTGGTGGAGCGCCCCCGCAGGCGGCACTTTGCTTGGTACAGGAAACACCTTTACCACAGATACACTTACGCAAACGACAATCTTTTATGCCGAAGCTGTCTCCACGGGCGGTTGTTCAAACTTGCAGGGGCGAGTGCATGTTACGGTAACAGTGCGTCCGCGGCCTGTGGTGCAGTTAACGAGCGACCACCCGGGTAATATCATTTTCCAAAACGAAGTGCTGGTATGGATAGCAGTGCCGGATACGTTTGAACACTACGAGTTTTATTGGAACGGCAACCTGGCTCAAAGCGACTCACTACACACGTTTGCCGGCAGCAACTTTCAGGATGGGGACTCGGTGTGGGTGATTGCTACCCATGCGGGTTGCGTTACTAACAAAAGTATCGGTTATGTGAAGGTGGTGGAATTTCCGAATGCTTTTACTCCCAATGGTGATGGTGTAAATGACTTATTCCTGAAGGGGTATGATTTGGTAATCCTTAATCGCTGGGGGCAGGAGCTGTACAGGGGCACCGATGGGTGGGACGGCCGGTTCAATGGCAAAAAAGTTTCTCCGGGTACATACTACTATGTAGTGCAACTGCCTGATATAACCGACCGCCTCACTACCATCAAAGGCAATGTATTGCTCATAGAAGATTAGAAAACCAAGCTACAGACGGCATGAAGAAATACGCATATACGCTTACAGCCGCATGGTTAACCATGTTTTGCGTGCAGGCGCAAACCAACTTAGAATTAGCAAATGAAGCATTTCAAAACCGCGACTATGTGGGTGCGCTCACGTATTACCGTAAAGTGCTCGAAAAGCCCGATAAAAAGACAGATTTATCGCTTGTAAAATACAACGTGGCGGAGTGTTACCGCTATACAGGCAGGTACGAGGATGCTATCACCTGGTACAATCAAGCCAAAGCAGAAGGTTACAACCAACCCAACTACCTGTACCACCAGGCCAACCTGTACATCAAACAGGGAAAATACGAACAGGCGCTGCAAAAGATAGAGAGTTTTCTCAGCACACAACCGGGCGATAAGGATGCACTGCGCCTGCGCGAAATATGCCGTTTTGCTATGACTGCTACACCTGATTCATCTGTGTTTACAATCCGGAATGAACAAGCCATTAATAGTGCGTACAACGATTATGCGGCGTTGCGTATCAAACTGCTCACGTTTTTAAGTTCTTCGCGAATAGAAGATAAAAGTGAACCGGTTTACACATTTGACGGGCAGGGGTTCTCGGATATATATGTAACGGCATTTTTCAAAGAAGACAAAACGTGGAGCAAGCCGCGCAGGGTGCCTGCCATCTCTGTGCCTGAGGTAAATGAAGGAGTGATGAGTTGGTGTGAAAAAACCAGGACAGTGTATTTTACGCGATGCAATGACAAAAAAAGTAAAGACGGACTGTGTAAAATTTACGAAGCTGTTTATGATGAAAACACCAACACCTTTCAGACGCCCAAACCCATTTCGCTATCGTTTACACAGAAATACGACATGCAACACCCTGCTATAAGTGCCGATGGGAGCAAGTTGTATTTCAGCGCCCGTGCCGATGGCGGAATGGGAGGGGCAGACATCTGGTTTATGCGCCGCAGCGGTGATGTATGGGGAGAACCTGTCAACCTTGGCAGCGTTGTTAATACTGAGTGGGATGAAGTATTTCCTACACTTTACGATTCGCTGTTAATATTTGCCAGTGACGGTCATCCCGGGTATGGCGCATTAGATATTTTTTACAGCATACAAGGAGCGGATGGATGGACGCGGCCGGTTAACATGAAGCCCCCGTTTAACAGCAGTGCAGATGATTTTTATCTTTTTTGGCAGCCGGACGGCAAAGGCGGATACTTTACCAGCAACCGCCCGGGAGGGGCAGGGGGAGATGATATTTATTCCTTTTACCTCACACCCATACAACTTACCGTAAAGGGCCGCATTACTGACCAGGAGACCGGTCAGCCGCTCGCAGGCGCTACAGTTATCCTTACTGCAGCAGACGGGTGGACCGACTCCGTAAAAACCAATGCCGATGGAGAGTACTCTTTTGCATTAGAGAAAGACAAAAATTACAAAATTAATGTACAACAGCCTGGGTATTTTGGCGATTCGCGCAAGCTGAGCACAGCGGGTGAAAAATTCAGCAAAGAATTTTCGAGAGCTACCGGCCACAACTACGATTTTGCCATCAAGCGTATCCCCAAAGAAGAGATTCGCATTGATAACATATACTACGACCTGGATAGTTACGTACTGCGCGAAGAATCCAAGCCCGAGTTAGACAAATTAGTGAAAATACTGGAAGATACCCCCGATGCCATTGTGCAAATTAATTCCCATACTGATGAGCGGGGCAGCGCCGAGTACAACCAGAAACTTTCGGAAAACCGCGCGCGCAGCGTAGTGGAATACCTGGTGAGCAAAGGCATCAGTGAAGGCCGTCTGCGCTATAAAGGTTTCGGGTTTACACAACCGGTGGTGAAAGGCGCCAAAACCGAAGAAGAACACCAGCGCAACCGCAGAACCGCATTTCAGGTAATACAACAAAAATAAAACATATAAAATATTACATATATGAATAAGATACTATATTTAGTCATGCTGGCAGGTTGGGGTGTTGCCTCATTAGCGCAAAACGAACCGGTGATTGCTCACTTTGTATATCACGGGCATGTGTTTAATCCTGCAGTGAGCGGTAATGCGCGCGATATATATCTGGGTGCGTTGTATCGTCAGCAATGGATAGGGTTTCGCGAGGCACCCGGTACCTTGCTGGTCAATGCGCATGGATATATACCCAAAGCATACGGCGGGGTGGGTTTGGTGATTACAAACGATATGCTCGGCAAGCAGCGTTTTACCACGGTTCGTGGTTCCTATGCTTATGCACAGCGGCTCAACGACCGCGCGCGCATTTCGCTGGGGTTGAGTATCGGCATGTTCAATGCGTTTGTTAAAGGCACTGAATTGATTTACCAGACATTGCCGTACAGCATGGACCAGAGCGCGGTCCTCACCAACACAAACCGTTTCAAAGTTTTTCTGGCTACAGGAGTTGAGTTCAGCGGATATAACGCCACGGTGGGATTTGCCGTGAACAACCTCGACCAGGGCATAGGCCGCGCCACACCGTTTCGCGTACCGCGCCATTACTTTACCTATGCACGGTACGACTGGGATATTAATGAGCGGCTGCGCTTTACTCCGGCAGTGTTTGTGCGCTTCATTGAATTTATAGCTCAGGCCGAAGCCAACATGTTGTTTACCATACGCAAGCGAATATTGCTTGGAGCGCTTTACCGTAGTACCGATGCCGCCGGTCTGATATTGGGCGGGTACATCACCAAAAACCTGCTGGCGAGCTACGCTTACGATTTTGGATTTGGTGAACTACGCAAGCACCAAACGGGCAGCCACGAAATACAATTACAATACCGCATATCGCTCCCTAAACCCAAGCCGGTATTTATTAAAAGCCCGAGGTATGTGCAGGGGTGATGGGTCGTAAGCGGATAAGAAATCAGTGAACTTGTTGCAGGAGTTACGCAACATGGTAGGCAGAAGATGGATGAAGAAATTGTATTATACACTCGTGTTTAGCCATTAGCAAGTAGAAGTGTGTTTGCCGGCCGGGTGAGGGATGCGTAGGGCGCGACCGCAGGGAGCGGTGCGTAACGCAGTGGAGCACGGGAGCGAAGCGCACCCCGAAGCCAGCCCGACCCCGCTGCGGAGCGCAGCCGCGCGGAGCGAAGCAGCGGGGGCACCCCCTGAAAACAAAAAATCCCGTAATGGATTGTTGCTTTGATGGGTTGCGTTTCGGATATTTGTTCTTTACAAGGGTAATCACATAATTGCTGTGAGTCAGCGATTGTTTTATTTAAAATAAAATCTGAATGCGATGGCGCGTACTCCTTCTAATATGGTGCCGCTGGGGATGCAAGCACCTGATTTTGCACTACCCGACACGGTGAGCGGGAAAACTTTTACGCTTGGTGAACTGAAAGGCGAGGTGGCTACCGTAGTGATGTTTATTTGCAATCATTGCCCGTATGTGAAGCATGTCAATCACGAGTTGGTGCGACTGGGGAACGATTACCGGCAAAAGGGCATTTCATTTGTAGCAATTAGTTCAAACGATGTGGTGAATTATCCGGATGATGCGCCCGATAAAATGCGTGAGGTTGCGCTGGCGCTCGGTTATCCTTTTCCGTATTTGTATGACGAAACACAGGAGGTGGCAAAAAAATACGATGCCGCCTGTACGCCCGATTTTTATGTTTTTGACAAAGACCTGCGCCTGGTATATCGCGGGCAGTTAGATGACTCGCGCCCGTCAAATGATATTCCGGTGACCGGAAGAGACCTTCGCGCTGCACTGGACGCACTACTGAGCGGAAAACCGGTGAGCGAAAACCAACGACCGAGCATAGGGTGCAATATCAAGTGGAAAAGCGGCGGGTAGTTGAGCATCAGTTGACTACAAATTTTTTTGTGCCGAGAAGTTGGTCATCATACCACAGGGAAATGAAATACAAGCCCTGTGGCAAATCCGGTAGTTTGATGCATGTTGATTTGCCATCTGTATCGCCTGTATAGAGCACGCGCCCGGTTGCGTCAGTAACAGTAATGTGTGCAGAAAAAGTTTGTAGTGAGGTTACGTACAAAAAATCACCAGCAGGGTTTGGGAAAATATGCCATGAGTTATCAGGCAGGAGCCCGTGTGTGATGGATGAGGTTATTTCATAACATAGAGTGGTGGCATCGTAGCGGGTGCCGTTGCCGGTAGAAGCTCCGGTTACGTAAACACTGTTTGCGCGGGCAGCTATGCCCCATGCCTTGTCTTCAGCGCCTGCGCGGTCAAAAGTGGCGTAGGTTTCCAACTTTCCGTTTACGTTTATCTGAAGGGTTACAAAATCGGTGTGGTTGCCTGCTTTGTCGGTTTCACCGGCTACGAATATTTTGTCAGCGCCGTTGAATGTAATGGCGTTGGCAGTTTCGCTGGAGTTTGCCGAAAAACTCCATGCAGTATCCCACAAAAATGTGCCGTTGGGGTTGTATTTAGCGATGAGGATATCGTAGTTGTTATTCAGCGAGTCGCTGTCGGGGTCTGTTTTGCCGGTTAGCCAGATATTGCCGGCAGCATCAAAGCACATGGCATTGAAGCGGTCTTCGCCATTGCCGGCGCCGTTGTAGAGGCGAGTCCACACTGTATCACCGGCGCTGTTGTATTTTATGAGCAGCGCGTCAAAAACACCTTGCTGATTTTCGGAGCGCCCGCATACGTACACGTTGTCGGCAGCATCGGTGAGGATGGCTTCGTTGCGGTCGTCACGGCCGCGGTCAAAGGTTTTTACCCATAGCTGCGAAAGGTTATTGCTGTATTTGATTGTGACGATGTTTTCATCGCTGCCCACGCTTGCTCGCCCTGCCACATACACATTGCCTGCGGCAGATACTTTTACATCAACGGCTTCATCTTCTTTACTTCCGCTTTGGTAGCGCACATCGGCAATTAACACGCCGTTGTTGTTGAGTTTTATGGTTTGCACGTCAAAGTCAACACTATCGCTGGGGATGGAGTTGCTCTTGCCGGTAATGAACACGTTGCCGGCTGCATCAAGAGCAATGGCTGCTGCGCGGTCTGATTTGCCGAGGTAGTTGTATTTGTATTCCCAGAGCAAATTGCCGGTGGGGTCGAATTTGGCTGCGTAGTAGTTGTGACCCTGGTTAGCATCGCGCACATGACCGCAGAGGTAAATGTTTCCGGTTGCATCGGTGGTAAGCCCCGTGGCGTCATCAGCGCTTACACCCGAAGTGCCGGTGATGGTTTTGGTAAATACCGATGTGCCCGCGCTGTTGATGTGGTGGAGCAGTATGTTTTTGTCTTCATTGTATTGCACCGTATAGCCGGCTACGTAGCAATTACCTGAGGCATCGAGGAGGATTTTCCGGCTCACATCGTTGTTATCGCCTGTGCCGTCAACATATTTTGTCCAAAGGGTTTGACCGGCGCTGTCGAGTTTTACGGTAGCGGCATTCATATTATTGAGGGTAACGAACATACCGCCGGTAACTATAACATCGGCAGATGACACAGGCAATACTACCCGTGCATCGTCAGAACCGTTACCGGTGCCATTGATACTTTGGGCATAAACCAGGTTACCCGTTGCGGAATACTTAAGCGCCAGATAGTCGTAATTGATACCGTTGGTAGGGTCTGTATCCGTAATGCCCGCCACAACTATTTCTCCGCCCGGGGTGAGGGTGATGTCTTCGGCTTCATCGTTGCCGTTAGCTGAGCCGTTGTAGGTTTTGGCCCATAGCTGTGTGCCGGAGCTGTTATATGCGATAGTTACCACATCGTAATCGGTAGGGCTTGTGCCGTTTAAGCCCGCAACGTAAACATTGCCGGAGGGGCTAAGGGCGATAGCAATGCCGCGGTCATCATAAGTGCCGAGGTAGAATTTGGTCCATAAGGTGTTGCCGTTGGGGTCTATTTTACGGGTGGCGATGTCGTAAGAAGTAGAGCGGGCGCGCCCGGTGATATAGATGTTTCCGGCAGCGTCAATGGCCATATCACCCGGGCGGTCGTTCTCCGCATAGTCCAGCACGTTAGTCCACAACAAAGAGCCGTCAGCGCTCAGGTACTTGAGGGTAACCCAATCATCAGAGGCGCCATTGTAAGCTCTGCCGGTCACTACGGGATTGCCGGCATTATCCAGCACAAGTTTTACCGCTCTATCTACCGAGTTGCCGGGGCCGTTGTAGCGCTTTATCCATTGTACTGCGCCCGTTGCATTATATTTTATTGTAATGTAATCTTCGTTGGTACCGGCATCGTTTACTTCGCTTTCACCGGTTACGAACACATTGCCGGAGGCATCTACAGCAATAGAGACCGCTTCATCGTTTTGGCTGTACGGGCTGTTGTAAACCGCTATCCACTGCACTGCGCCGTTGGCATTGTACTTTATGGTTACGTAATCATCTTTTGCAATGTCGTTATCGGCATAGCCCGTTACATACACATTACCCGAGGCGTCAACGGCAATGTCGTTTACTTCATCTTCGCCTTTTTCCAGACCATCGTAGGTGCGTGTCCAGAGTGTATCGCCCGCGGGGTTTAGTTTTACTACCAGAAAATCATGATTGCCGGTGGTAGAGGTGTAGCCACCCAGGTACAAATTGCCTGCGGGGTCGCGCACAGCGCATTTAATTTTATCGGTAAAGTCGCCTGTGCCGTTGTAGATGTTAGCCCAGGCAAGTTGCAGTTGACCGTTTGCTGTGCCGGCAACGGTGAGCGCCAGCAGTAACATAAGATGACACAAGATTTTCATTCGTATGTGTAAGAGGTTAAAACGTAAGTAGAGTATCATTAATCGTCTTCAGTGAGTACGTAGCTGCTGGTTTCGTTTTCGAGAGAATAATAAAACGCATTAACGCGCGCCACATCGCGCAGGAAATCTATCCGCACAATTTCAACGCGGTGTATGGGCAAACCGGTTCGTTTGCGGAGGTCTTCGAGCATTTCTTCGCGCAGCTCGGGTTTAATGAGGTCTATGCGCTCGTAGTTGATGGTTTTGAAATTTTCGTGCTCCAGGCCCATCTGGCGGTCCAGTAACCACACCATGGCTACTACGATGAGATTAGCCACTACCAGCACCGTGATGGACGATGGGTCGTTCATTTGCGAAAGAGAGTTGATGAGGCCTAATGTGATGGATACAAAAAAGTATCCCATCTCGCGAACGGGCACCGTAACGGTGCGGTAGCGCAGTATGGAAAACACGGCAAACAAGCCGAGTGCAAAACCTATTTTGATTTTTTCGGAGCTAAGCAGGTAACATATCAGGAAAATGACGGTATTGAACAGCAAAAACGTGAAGAGAAAATCTTTGTTTTTGTGGCGCGGATAGTAAATAAAACCCACCACCCAAAAAATTACCAGCAGGTTCCATACGTACCGGATGAAGAAATCCATGTACGGGTACGCATTAAAAAACTCTTTAATCAAATTTTGGGTGTCAGGTGCGGTTTCCATGAAGTATGCGGTTAATTTTCAGAAAATTGGGTTTAAAGTTGTTGTTCTTTACATCTTCGAGCATGGCAACTGCTGTGGCGTATTTGCTGAAGGGCAGCTCGTCAATGTGGCGTTTTTTCAGCGCATGTATCATGGGGCTGCCGCTGGAGTACTTGTCAGATTTTACCTCGGCTACCACCAGCTCAGGGAAAGTTTTTTTCTCTCTGAAATTATCAAACAGCACATCGGTATCAATTGTGAGCCGCTCGCGGAAGTTACTGTTAGCAAGGGTTATTCGGGTAAAGCAGATTGCCATTTTTTCTTTCAGTGAGTTTGCATCGAGGTAGTCGTGTTCAATGAGCGCCATTTCGCGCGTGCTCAGGTGGTGGTGTATGTCGTCTTCACGTATGCGGCGCTTATCGGTGCGCGTTCCCTTTACTTTGTATTTCACTTCAAAGTAACAGAGGCCGGAGTCGAGGTATTTGCGGTAGCGGACTTTGAGGCGGTTAAATTTGCCGTTGTGGTGGAAGCGGTACAGCAGGTAGTCGTCTGTATCGAAATACAAACTCTCATACTGAAATTTGCGTTTGCCGTCAATCTCGAGCACGTAATAGTGGGGGGTTATTTCCTGGAGAATTTGCTCCAGGTATTTTATGTGAAAAACGAATTTTGTGTCAATGCGGTTGAGCATTTCCACGCGGTCCAACTCCTCGAGGGTAATCGGCTTCATTTCAGCCAGCCGGCTGTCAATCAACAAATGATATGGTGTGGTGTCGGGTTGCATTTCAGATACGGATGACGAAATCGGGCAGCGTGAGGTTTTGCTTTTTACCGGTTATGGTTACGTGTTGTTTGATGATTTGTTGCCTGAGCGGGCAGGTGTCACATTCGCTGATAACCCACACGGCATAGTCGCCTTTTTGCAGCCATTCGAATCTGAACTCTCCCCCGATGCCTGTTCGCACGTTATCATCGGCAGCATTGCCCCCGCCATAGGAGATATACACCCGCTCATCGGCTACGTAGCCGGAGTCGACCAGCAGACCGAAATTGTTGTATTCATAGGCATACACTCTGCCGGAGATGGTAGCCAGTCCACCGGTACCGGGTTGTTTTTTACAGCCGCATATCAAGCTCAGGGGCATAGCCATGCAAAGCAAAAAACGGGGTATGCTACAAGCGGAAATCACAGCGCGTAAATACATAGAATTAACAATTTATTAAAAGTTTAATCAACCCGAAAATATTCGTTGTTAATAATACAATAGTATCGCATTATTTCTTTGAGACGAACGCAACTTTCACAAGGTGGTATTAAAAAAGTATATTCATTTGTACATGTGCTGTATTATGGCATTGCCCCGGATGAATTTTCGCAAATACGGTTTTGTGAAAACCGGATGATGTAAAGAAGGTATGAAAGTTCAGCAATTCAATATCGCATATTTGCATAAGGATGCGCAAGCCGGGTTAGGGATGCGAAGGGCGCGACCGTAGGGAGCGGTGCGTAACGCAGTGGAGCACGGGAGCGGCAGCGTACCCCGTAGCCAGCCCGACCCCGCTGCGAAGCGGAGCCGCGCGGAGCGAAGCAGCGGGGGCACCCCCAAATAGTAAAAATATTTATTATATGTATCGGGCAGTTGGCCGGCTCAGAGATTTTTTTTGAACATCTGCATGGGGGTGGCACTCCGTTTGGGGAATTACGATTATCTTAGCAAACGCATGAGCGCCCGAACAATACAAAACAGGTTTGAGGATGACTACCGCCTGATTGGCATAGCAACCACGCTGAAAGAGTACCGCCTTGCGTATTTGCTGAATGAGCTGCTCGGGTGTGATTTCCGAAAAATCAAGGACATCATTTTTGAGAGCGCTGCGCGCGAACGAAATGTGTTTTTCAGTGTTATGAAAGCAGAGGGGAATTACGGCAAAACGATTTATGTTTTTTTTGCGAACAAAAACGGCACGGATGTGTTGCTGCCGGAGGCAGGTACCTTTGACTATCTGCTGAAGCTGCAAGGAGAGTGCAGCGATGAGCACATACACGCTGTATGTACACAGGTACAGCAATGGGAGGAAGTGGTGATGTGTTGTGAGATACCGCTGGAGCGTGTAAAGAATAAAGAACGTCTTATATATGAGGAAGAACTAAAATCTGTGCGTCCCATTTTTAAAAGAAATTTTCGGTAATACCTACTTATGCGTATCCGAGTAAATAAAACCAAAATCATTGCTACGTACGGCCCGGCGTGCAGCCGCATTGAAGTGATGGAAGCCATGGTGCGAAACGGGCTGGATGTGTTTCGCTTCAATATGAGCCACGGCAATCATGCGCTGCATTTGGAGGGTTTCAGGAAAGTACAGCAAATCAATAAGGAGCATCAACTCAACATTGCGATACTGGTTGATTTGCAGGGTCCGAAAATACGGCTGGGCGAGGTGCGCGATAACATGGAGGTACTGGAGCAAGGGCGCGAGGTGGAAATCACCAACAAAGAGTGTGTGAGTACCTTTAAAAAAATATTTATCAACTATTCGCGACTACCGCAGGAGGTATTACCGGGCGATGCGATTTTGATAGATGACGGTAAGATTGAGCTGAAAGTTATCAGCACCAATGGGCGCGACACCATAAAAGCTAAGGTGGTAACGGGTGGTAAAATAAGCAGTAACAAAGGGGTGAACCTTCCGGATACGAAAACGTCAATCCCGGCGCTAACCGATAAAGACCGCAAGGATTTGAAGTTTGCCATCGCCAACGGAGCTAACTGGATAGCGCTGTCGTTTGTACGCTCGCCTAATGATGTGCTGGAGCTGAAAAAAATCATCGGTAAGAAGAACAGTTTTTTGAAAGTGATGGCAAAAATTGAGAAACCCGAGGCGCTGCGCGATATAGATGAAATTATTAAAGTGAGCGATGGCATTATGATAGCGCGTGGCGACCTGGCGGTGGAAGTGCCGCAGGAACGGATGCCGCTGATACAAAAAGATATTATCAACCGTTGCATTCGCTATGCCAAGCCGGTGGTGGTGGCAACGCAGATGATGGACAGCATGATGGAAAATCCGAACCCGACGCGTGCTGAAATAACAGATGTAGCCAATGCGGTGATTGACGGAGCCGATGCTGTGATGCTGAGCGGTGAAACCAGCACAGGCAAATACCCGGTGCGCGTGATTGAGGTGATGGAAAAAATACTGAGTAATGTTGAGCACTCCGGCATGATATACGACAAAGACCTGCGTGCCGAAAAAAGCTCAAGCACTTTTGTGAGCGATGCGATATGCTACAATGCCGCGCGCATGAGCAGCGAGTTGGGCGCCAAAGCGATTATCGGTATGACGTTTTCGGGCTATACCGCTTTTATGCTGAGCAGCTATCGCCCCAAGGCAAATATTTTCATCTTTACCGAAAACCGCGATTTGCTCAATGCTTTGAGTTTGTGTTGGGGAGTGCGCGCATTTTACTACGATAAATTTATTGGCACCGATACCACCATACGGGATGTAATCCGCATACTGAAAGAAAATAACTTTTTGAAGCCGGGCGATTTGGTGGTAAACGTTGGGAGCATGCCGTTGGCAAACAAAGGCCGCGCCAACATGATGAAGGTTACGATAGTGGAGTGAATTTATATGCGGAAATACTCCTGCAGGTGCTGAATGATGTGCTCGGGTTCTGCCATGCGTCCTTCACCCGATAAGCCGCTGGCTAACTCACCGTCTTCGACCGGAATAAGGATGTTGCCGTAGGAGTGTAGCAACTCAATGTTGCGCCGCACCGCTTTGTGCTTCCACATGTCAAGGTCCATAGCAGGGGCGAAAAATACAGGGCAACGGGCTGAGAGGTAGGTGGCTAAGAGCAGATTGTCGCATACTGCCTGAGCCATTTTGGCAATGGTGTTAGCGCTGGCAGGCGCTATTACCATGGCATCGGCCCACAAGCCCATTTCAACGTGACTGTGCCAGGCGTGAGCGCCGTTGGTGAAATCGGTGTAAACTTCGTTGCGGCTGAGCGTAGAGAAAGTGAGCGGCGTGATAAACTCGGCAGCAGAGCGGGTCATGATGACGCGCACCTCTGCCTGATGCTTAATGAGCAGCCGAGTGAGAAATGCGGCTTTGTACGCGGCAATAGAGCCACAAACACCCAGTACGATTTTTTTATGCTGCAGGTAGTTCATGGCTTAAAGGCGAAGTGGGCGACTTACTCGGTTCTTTCCTCTTCGTAGCGGTAAGTCAGCTCATCGTTCATAAACTCTTTGGTAGCGATGATAGTGGGGTGGGGCAGGCGCTCGTAGAAGCGCGAAATTTCTATCTGTTCGCGGTTTTCCTGAACCTCTTCGTAGCTGTCGCTGTGAGAGGCAAAATCCTCGAGCTTGGCGTGAAGTTCCTCTTTCAGTTCGCGGGAAATCTGGTTGGCGCGGCACGAAATGATGTAGAGCGCCTCGTACAGGTTACCGGTTTTTTTGCCGATGGCTTCCAGATTTTGGGTGTCCAACACCGGAGAAATCTGGGTGAGTTTCATGCGTTTTGACTTATCCATTGGTCTTTAGTTTTTTCAGTTGTTCGGTGCATTGGTAAAAGAGTTTTTCCGCCTCGCGGAGGTATTTGCTCTTCGGGTAAAGGTCGGCAAATGTATAATAATTTTGGATAGTTTTCTGCAAGGCGCTTTCGCGCTCGCTGCCCTTGCGGGTTTCGCTGAACAGGTAATAGTTTTTAATAATCATAAAGTATCCGCGCTCTGTCCACTCGCTTATTTCCTGTTTTTGTCGCTCATCGGTGATGTTGGGCAGTTGCTGGGCAGCTTCGGTAAATGCGGCGCGGTAGTTTTTCTCTTTGTCAGCCAGGGGGCAGGCATCTGCCCAGTCAAAGGCGCTTTTTACTATCTGATAATGGGCAGATTGCTTGAGCCGGGTGGCTTCGGCTAAATACCGGCTCTGCGGGAATTTGTATTTAAAAGCGTTGTAACTTTCAATGACGTGTTTGAAACGCTCCACGCGCTTTTCGTAAATGGAGTTTTCGGCATACTTGTAGTTTGACTTCACAATCATGAAACTGATTTTCTCGTTGTCGTCAATATCGGGATAGTCAATAAGGAGGTTTTCGTAAGAAGTAGCTGCGGCTTTGTAGTTTTGGGTACGGTAGTAGAGTTCGGCAGCGTTGAGCACCTTTTTCTCTAATTTCTTGCGCAGTTTGCTCACAGCTTCGTTGCACTCGGCTGTATAGCGACTGTCCGGAAACATATTGAAGAAATACTGGTATGCTTCCAACGCTTTGAGCGTATAAGTTTGGTCTAATTCGGGCTTGGGCGATAGTTGCAGATTGCTTTTGGCATACATGTACAAGCACTCTTCGGCATGTGAGCCGTTGGGATATTGGTCAAAAAAATTCTTAAAGTGATAGGCAGCGATGAGGTAGTCGCCCTGTTTGTAGTTGGCCATGCAGTACATATAGTAAAACTCCTCTACGGATTCGCGCCCTTTGAGCAAACCGATTAGTTCTTCCAGTACCGGAATGCACTTTACGTACTCTTTCTTGTTGTACCAGTGTATGGCTTTTGACTTTTTGTAGTCAATGTTTGTGCTTTTGAGCACTTTTTCGGGCGTTTCGCAGGCGCAAAGGGTGAGCACACAAATAAGCGCCCAACACATCTGAAGATTTGAAAAATAACACCGGAGCATCATCCGAAAAGCCCGCAAAGGAAGCTCAACTTTTATCATTTACAAAAATCAACGCCGGCGGGTTTGAAAATTGCAAATCAACCGGTCAACCTTTTGTTGGGCTGTTTTGCGCCGGTTTTCATATTCTCGCACTGTAATTGAGATGTATGAGCAATAAAATCATAGAGTGTGTACCGAATTTCAGCGAGGGCCGAAACATGGATGTGATACGCCGGATCACTGATGCCATTGAGCGGACAGAGGGCGTAAAACTTCTGCACGTAGATCCGGGCAAAGGCACCAACCGCACGGTAGTGACGTTTGTAGGCGATGATAACAGTGTAGTAGAGGCGGCATACCGGGCAATATGCGTGGCTACGGAGTTGATAGACATGCGCCATCACACGGGCGCCCACCCGCGCTTTGGCGCTACGGATGTGTGTCCGTTTATACCGATAGCCAACGCTACCATGGAGGATTGTATCGCCTGCGCACACCGGTTGGGAGAGCGCGTAGGCAGGGAGTTGGGCATTCCGGTTTACCTGTACGAATATGCCGCCACGGCACCGCATCGCAAAAACCTGGCAGATGTGCGGGCGGGCGAGTACGAGGGTATTCCCCGGAAAATCATCCTGCCGGAGTGGAAACCCGACTATGGCCCAGCGCAATTCAACGAAAAGAGCGGTAACATCGCCATCGGTGCGCGCAACATTCTGATTGCCTATAATGTGAACCTGAATACCACTTCTACCCGGCGCGCCAACGCTGTGGCGTTTGATGTAAGGGAGCAGGGGCGCAAAGTGAAAAACGAAAAAGGAGAGGAAGTTGTACAACCGGGCGCCTGCAAAGCGGTAAAGGGCATTGGATGGTACATCCCCGAATATAAAATAGCGCAGGTGAGCATGAACCTCACCAACATACAGGTAACGCCCGTGCACATAGCATTTGAAGAGTGTGTAAAGAGCGCTACCCGCAGGGGCATGCGCGTTACCGGCAGCGAACTGGTGGGCTTAATACCCAAACAGGCATTGTTAGATGCAGGCCGTTACTTTTTGGAAAAACAACAGCGCAGCACAGGCGTAAGTGAGGAAGAGTTAATTCACATTGCTATCAAAAGTTTGGGGTTAGATGATTTGGCGCCTTTTCATCCGCGCGAACGAGTAATTGAATACCTTATCGAGGATGCAAACGCACAGAGGTTAGTGAAAATGAACCTGCGCGAATTTGCCAATGAAACTGCGAGCGAAAGCCCCGCTCCGGGTGGTGGGTCTGTGGCTGCTTACGTGGGAGCGCTGGGCATAGCGCTGGGTACCATGGTGGCCAACCTTTCTTCACATAAGCGCGGCTGGGATGAACGTTGGAAAGAGTTTTCTGATTATGCCGAAAAAGGACAACGCATCAAAGACCGTCTATTGTCACTGGTAGATGAAGATACCCGCGCCTTCAACCGCATTATGGAAGCATACGCGCTGCCCAAAAACACCGATGCGGAGAAAGCAGCGCGTCAACAAGCCATACAGCAGGCAGTGCGTTACGCAATAGAAACACCCCTGCAGGTGATGGAGCTTTCGCTGCAAAGCTTTGAAGTGATAAAAGCCATGGCTGAAATCGGAAATCCCAACTCGGTGAGCGATGCCGGCGTGGGCGCCATCTGTGCCCGTGGTGCGGTGTACGGAGCATACCTGAACGTGAAAATCAACGCCGGCGGCTGTGAGGATAAAACGTTTGTGCAGCAGACACTCTCGCGGGCAGAGGAAGTGCTTCAGCTTGCAAAAAAATTAGAAGAGGAAGTGCTGCATATCGTAAACCAAAAAATAGCTACGTGACGATTGAACAGGTTTAATTAAATCTGGCTGATATTGCTACTACCCAAATCCTACTTTTATTATTAAAACTTCCGCAAAGGATGAATTTTCCCCAACGCCCCCGCATTATCAGCGGAAGATTATTCTCACCGCTGCGAATAATTTGCATTTTTCAATAAAGTAAATAGCTTTGTAAAAATATACCCTAAACCCCTGACTATTGTATCGTGACCGATTCAAATGTTCAGTCATTTACAACACTTTAAAACATATTTTAGTGAAAAAACATTTGCTCTTTATCATCTTTCTGGCACAAACTAATTTGTTTGTGGCAGCCGAAAGCGACTCTATAACCTCTTTTACATTCAAACGCCTGGAATACGTTACCAGCGGGAATATACCCCTTAGAAACAATCTGGCTGTATTTGCAATCCCTGCGGGTTTCAAGTACTTAGATGCCGAGCAGAGCCAGTATGTTTTGACCGAACTTTGGGGTAATCCGCCCTCTGAAACACTCGGCATGATATTCCCCGGCGAGGCAGGCGATACCATTCCCGATACCTGGGCCGTTGAGATTTCATACGAGGAAGACGGACACGTGAAAGATGACGATGCGCGTAATATTAACTATGATGATTTGCTCAAACAGATGCAGGAGTCTGCCGAACAATCCAATCAGAAGCGCAAAGAGTTGGGCTTTCCGACCTATCAGTTATTGGGTTGGGCTTCGGCTCCGTATTATGATGAAAAAGCAAAAAAACTGCACTGGGCTAAGCGATTGTTGTTTGAAGGAGATTCAGAGGAAACTCTCAATTACAACATACGTGTACTCGGTCGCAAAGGAGTGCTAGTGCTCAATGTCATCGGGCAGGTAGAGCAGTTAGAGGAAATTAAAAAACACGTTCCCGCCATTCTCAATTCCATCAATTTTACGCCGGGCAATCGCTACGAAGATTTTGACTCAAACATAGACAAAGTAGCCGCGTATGGTATCGGAGGGTTAATTGCCGGCGGTGTTCTTGCCAAAACCGGCCTACTCGCCAAAATCGGTATCATCTTCGCAAAATTTGCTAAAGTAATCATAGCCGGGGCTGCCATAATAATTGCTGCCATCGTCAAGTTTTTTACCGGAAAAAAGAAAGATGAGCAGGCACAGTCCTGACGATAGATTTTAACTATACGTTATCGCTCTTTCTGAATAATACGCCGCGCAACGGCAATTGCCACATACATGGCGATGTCGGGTTGCTGAACCATGTATGAATCATGTCAGGTTGATTAGATGCGTGAACGAATACATTGTGGTGCAGGCGCTGATTTAGCGCCAAGGCGCGAATGAGCGCGTTTTTTCGTGTTTTACATACGTTAGGTTTGTTTTATATTTGCAGTGGGCAAGTGTCATACGACCAGCTCCCGTTACTCCTCCAGGCGGGAAACCGAGCAAAGGTACACGGTTGTAGCGGTGCGATATGAAGGGCTTGCCCTTCTTTATTTCGTGCACAGGTTGTGTATTATTTGTTTTGTCCGTTCACAACCGCTGCCGCATTTTCGCTACCGTAAAGGCATAACCAACTCTTCATGAAATTTTTTATTGATACCGCAAACCTGAACGATATCCGCGAGGCCGCCTCGCTGGGCATTTTAGACGGGGTAACCACCAATCCTTCCCTGATGGCGAAAGAGGGCATTAAGGGGGAGGAAAACATATTAAAGCATTACGTGGATATCTGCAATATTGTTAACGGGCCGGTAAGCGCTGAGGTCATATCTACGGAGTACAGCGCTATTGTGGCCGAAGGGAAAAAACTGGCGGCACTGCATCCGAATATCGTGGTGAAGGTACCGATGATTAAAGACGGCATAAAGGCCATCAGACATTTCGCAGATGAGGGCATCAAAACCAACTGCACGCTTGTATTCAGCGCAGCGCAAGCTATCCTGGCTGCTAAAGCGGGCGCCACTATGGTTTCCCCGTTTATCGGACGCATTGATGATAGCAACTGGGACGGTGTACAACTCATAGAGCAGATAGTGCACATCTATAACCTGTATGGATTTAAAACGGAAGTATTGGCGGCTTCTATCCGCAATTCCATGCACATCGTACGCTGTGCCGAAGCAGGGGCAGACATTGTTACCTGTCCGCTTTCATCCATACTCGGCTTATTTAATCATCCGCTTACCGATATAGGTCTTGAGAAATTTTTAGCCGATTACCGCAAACTGAACGGTTAGCAGAAACTCCTTCTGTACTCCGTGAACAATACTTTGTTGGCTTTTGCGTTAAAACGTCACCAGCCGTTCAGCCCGTGTTTACAAGACGCAGTTTACTGCTGATATTCGCTACTGTCTGTTTACTTTTTGCGCATACGCGCCCCCCTTATCAATATGCAAGTAGCGCTGCAGGTGCGCAAAACAAACCCGATAACACCTTTCGCACTATTCACGTTTTTGTTGCGCTGTGTGACAATAAGCACCAGGGAATAGTGCCGGTGCCTGCATCCCTCGGCAATGGTCAAGAGCCCGATGCGAATTTGTACTGGGGAGCCAGGTATGGCGTGCGCACTTATTTTTTGCAGAGCAAAGAATGGAAACTTGTTGCGAAGTTAAGACCCGATAATGTGGTACTGGAGAGGTTGGTGTTTAAACACATCCATAAAAATTATTATTTGATAGCGGATGCGTATGATGGCCGTCATATCCGCGAGTGTATCGAAAAATTTCTCAGTAGTGCTCATGGCATGTTGAAGGATACGGTAACTATCGGTCATCAGAGTTTGGGTGTGTGCGGCAGCGCCTCGCTGCTGGCATATATCGGACACGATGGTTTGATGGATTTTACTTTAGATAAGAGCTTTATACAGCGCGACACCAGCCGCCGCGATTTGATAGTGCTTGCCTGTTACAGCAAACATTACTTTGGCAACTTTTTGAATAATGCGCGCGTGCAGCCCTTGGTGTGGACAACGGGCCTTATGTCGCCCGAGGCATATACCTTACATGATGCCATTAGCGGTTATATAGCGGGCGAAAGCCCCCAGCAAATTCGCGCCCGTGCCGCCAGGGCGTATGCTGCTTATCAGCGTTGTAGTGTACGTGCTGCCACAAATCTTTTGGTGAGCGGTTGGTAAGGGGGAAATACGGCAAGCAAACAAATTATTTGAGCTGCCATTTTTATTGGTAATCTATCACCTGCATCCGGATGCGAAAACCGTTGAGCTTACCATTCACGTAGTTGGGGGGTACTGCTTGGGTAGTGAGGTGTTCCCAGTGTATTTCTACAGGCCCTACGTCTTTGGCGTAAATCTCTTTCCGGTAGGTTTTTTCAATGGCTATTTCTTTGTCCACCTGAAGGACCGTAACAGTGCTGTCAAACGTAAAGCTGCCAACTGTATGGGGCTGGTGAGCGTTGTTGTAAGTGTATTCCCAGTTTCGGAACAAACGGTAGGGTCCGGTGTCGGGTATATACAGGTTGCCTTTCCACTTCACCCCGTTTTTGAGCGGGAACACCATTTTAATAAACCGCAGTTCATCTTCATCTTTCTGTATCTGGTTACCTTTTTCTTTGATTGACCAAACCTTCCAGATAGCCCATGGCTCGTTAGGGGAATAGCGCTTGAAAATCTCCAGGCGATAGTTCAGGTCGTTTTGATTATCGTAGAAGGTATCAGAAACCATTTCTTTGAGTTGGTAACGGACTGTATCGCGTTGGGGCAACCCTCCCTCTATGTAACGGTAGGTAACAGAGTCAACCTGATAGGTGATATAACTGCCGGGTTTTATCGGGTAATACTCTCTCCATTCCCGGATAGCGGGGGTTTCGTCATCCTTGCAACCGCTCCAGAAAACAAGCGGTGCGAAAAGAAAAATTAAACGTGAAAAAAATTCTTTATACATGCACAGCTTGTTGATTGGTTTTAACAGGAGCATGGATATTGAAACTTGAAAATATTATGCCACCGCCAATTACATCATTATTCTCGTAAAACACTGCGCTTTGCCCGGGCGCGATAGCGCTCACCGGAGCCATGAACTCCACACGGATTTTATCGCCCTGCTGTTCAATCACACTGCTTTCTCCCTCATGTTTGTAGCGCACTTTGGTGATAGCATTAACACGCCCTGGCAGTGTTTCATATTTCTGTAAGTTGAAGTTACCCACCCACATGCCGTTGCGTTCCAAATCGCGCTCTTCACCCAACACCACGGTGTTAGTTTCGGGAATGATTTGTACCACATACATCGGTTTGCCAAAAGCCACTCCCAGTCCTTTGCGCTGTCCGATGGTGTAAAACGGGTAGCCGCGATGCTTGCCAAGCACATTACCGTGTACATCAACAAAATTTCCACCGCTGAGTTGCTCCTCTAAACCGGGCGATTGCCGTTTCAGGAAACCGCGGTAATCGTTGTCGGGAACAAAGCATATCTCGTAGCTCTCGGGTTTATTGGCAAGCGCCACATAACCCATTTCGCGTGCCATTTGCCGGATGACACTCTTGCGGTAGCTACCCACCGGAAATATGGTCCTGCGCAGGCATTGCTGACTAACGCCCCACAGTACATAGCTTTGGTCTTTGTTTTCGTCCAACCCTTTGCTAATCACCATACGGTCATTTTCACAGCGTAGCTGCGCATAGTGACCGGTGGCAATGTATTCACAGTCAAGCATATCGGCCCTGCGAAGCAGCGCCTCCCACTTAATGTGTGTGTTGCACAATACACAAGGGTTTGGCGTGCGGCCCGCCAGATACTCCTCTACAAAGTTTTTAATAACAAAATCGCCAAATTCCTCTCGTATGTCAATAATGAAGTGATGAAAGCCGAGGTCAACAGCTACCTGGCGAGCATCGTTAATGGAGTCGAGCGAGCAACAACCGGTTTCTTTTTTACTCCCGCCACTGGAGGCGTAATCCCAGGTTTTCATTGTAATACCTACCACCTCGTAACCCTGCTCGTGCAGCATTACGGCGCTGACGGTGGAGTCAATACCACCGCTCATAGCTACCAACACTCTTCCTTTTTTGCTCATTGGCGGTTTTACTTCAAAAGGTACTTACTCTGCAAATATCCGAAAAACCGGGCGTATGGCGAAAAGTTGCGCCCTGCCTCAGAAGTACGACAAATGTGGCTGAAGTTATTTTGGACGGGGCAGTAATTCCGAGAAGAACCTTACTGAGGGTTAGCCGGGGTATTGGGTTGTGTGCCCGGAGAGGGTTGCGCTCCCAGACCGGTTGCAGCAGGTGCGCCCAGAGGCAAGGAGCCGCCGGTTTCCTTCTGGCGTTTTTCAACTTCTGACTGTTGAACGGACGGATTGTTGGCGCTTGAGCTGTTTCTATCCACAAAAAATGCTGTGCTGAAACAAAGTAACAGGAGCGCGGAAGCAAAACCCCAGGTGAGTTTTTCCACTACATCAGTGCTGCCGCGTGCCCCCAGAATTTGCTGACCTAAGCCCCCGGCAATAGAGTTTAAACCACCCCCTTTGGGATTTTGTATCAGCACAATGGCTATCAGGAGCACCGCAACGATGATGGCTAATATGGTGATGATGGTATAAAGCATTTCAAAGTAATTTTTTTATACGTTCAATTTGGGCGGCAAATAAATCACTTTTTGCCGGATATTTCAAAGCGAGCACCTCGTACGCCTTAATAGCCCGTTGATACTTGCGCTGTTTTTCATATATGCGCGCAAGGGTTTCTGTTACCATGTCGGGCGAAATGTCGTTATCCGGTACGTTTAACTTGCTGTCTGAGGGTTTATGTTTTTTGATTTGTTCGGCTATGAATTCTTCCAAACCCTTAGCGTAGTGGGTTTCTTCTTTTACCAGTTCGTGGAGATATTCAGAATTTATGTTTGCAGCATAGAGGTTTTCCAGTTCCTTGTCGGCATCGGTATTGGTAATTTCGGTTTGTGACGCATTGTGCACGGTGTTGCCGGTTTTTGACCCGCTGAAGTATTGTAGCCATTCTTCAAACGTATGGGGGGCTTGCCGAAAATCCTGTGTTTGATTTTCAATGTTATTTTCAGAGTCCCCGGAGCTTGCAGCAGCGGTGTCCGCAGCGGTTGTGCTATCCGCAATCTGTTCATCGGATGCTTGCACGTCAATTTCCGGGTTCTCGTATGGCGGTGTATCGGCAGCCGGGTTAATTTCTGCCGCAGGGGTGACCTCTTCTGCCAAAGGTTTCTCCTCTTGCTTAAAATCGGATGTAATTTCCCGCTGAATTTCTACCGGGTTGTAAGCGGTTAATTCTTTTGGCGAAATCTCAGTTTGCACAAACGGGCTTTCTCTTTGTACGAATAGTTCAAACAAACCCTCGCGGTTTTGGGAGTAAAGAGCCGCCAACTGTAATTGTTCGTCAAAACGCGGATCTTTTTCTGATTGATATTTGACAGCTAAAAGCAAATGCGCCTGATGAAAATACGGGTATCGCCTCACCATTTCTTCTAATTGTGAGGTGGAGTAACGCTGCAGTAATTCGCGAATGTTGTGTTTCGTAATGTTGAGCATATCGGGTTGCGATTTTTAGGGGGCATCGCGTTGTATCCAAATTTTGTATGTGTGATTTACGCCCGGGCATTGCCAGGTAACGAAATACAAACCGCTTGCCCAGGCGTGTGTATCAAGGGTTAGGTTTTGTTCAGGGTAGGTGAGGTTACCGGTCCAAATCATTTTCCCGGTAATATCATGTATGACTATTTTATTGAATGTGTAAGGCGGCATACGCAGATGCAGCACATCATCGGCCGGGTTGGGGTAAATGTGAATTGATTCCCCGGCATGCACATTTTGCGTAGCGCTAAACTGATAAGGACAATCGGTAAAAACGCCGGAAGTATCGGTGTAGGCGCCGAGGCGAATCCCCATGGCGTACTGTCCTTTCCTTGCATTATAAACGATAATCTCCCCTTTTTTGTCGGTGTTATTGTTTTTCATGTCCACATAAAACGAATCGGCAGGTTGCCAGTCCGCCTCTGCGTTGGGGCGGTAAAAGATAAGCAAGCTATCCTCGGGCTGTGTGATGAAATCCTTATCCAAACCGGGGTCTGTACCATCGTAAGGAAATGTAAGGCGGGCAACAAATTGTTGCCCGGTACTGAGCGGTTGCGAGGCATCAATTGTCCAGTGCCTGCGGGGGTTCAGGCGTACACCCGGTATTTTGTTTTGCATTGGCTCGGGGTGTATCCAGTGGTGTTCAGCTCTGACTAAAACGGGCTGCGTTACTGACGAGATATGCAAACTTGCTCTTGCCACTTTAAAATCGTAATTACCATCGGAGGTTATGCGATAGTAGTAGTCCGTAATGGCATCCTGCAGTTTTTCGTCCATATCCAGTACCACCATGCCTATTCCCTGAAAGGAACTAAGGTCGGGAGAGCGGTGTCCGGTGCATTCTCCGCTTACCCATACAGTTTCGTTGTGTAAGGGTAACCCCGCGCGCGATACGTAAGTAATTTTGACGGGAACTGCTCGGTAGTAGTGATCGGCTTGCAGCAATCGCTGGCGGATGTTGAACGTGGCGTATTCGGCATCGGCACCGGTTGTGTTGATAGTGAGGTTTTCAATACTAAAGTGAGTAAACCCTTTCTGATATACCCAATCGTTAAAGTAATCCTGCAGGTTGTAACCACTGCACTGCATCAGGTAATCGCGAAGGTTTGCGGTGCTAACTGTGCTCCACTGATACGCATTTAAATAACTTTTAATACATTTGAAAAACATGCTATCGCCCATATACCATCGCAGCGTATGGATAACGTCAGCCCCCTTGTCATACACGGTAGAGGAGTATGTTTTTGCTGAGGGGACACCGCTCACGGGGTAATAACCGCCATCGCGAAGATGTGTACGGCGCAGGATGTCTTCATGCATCGTGCGCATGCTCTGCCGGTAAACCGAATCGCCATACAACCGCTCCAGGAAAAGTTTTTCACAGTATCGCGCCCAGCCCTCGTTGAGCCACATTTCACTGGCAGAGTCGCAGGTGACCAGGTTCCCGAACCAGTGGTGAGAGAGTTCATGCGCCATGGATTCTTCGCAATATGCTGAAGCTAAGTTGAGATACAACTGCATGAAAGCAATATTAGTAGCGTGCTCCATAGCTCCTGCTGAAAAAGGTACGATACAATATCCTACCCTATCCCACTGGTAAGGCCCAAATAATTCCTCATACAAGTGAAAAGCATCAGGCAGATGCACGAATAAATTTTTCATGGAAAATGTATCTGAGGCGCGTGCCGCCAGAATAATTTCTTTTACACCTTGCAAGCCCTGAACGGTATCTTTTACGGTTTCATACTGGCTCACCGCTACACTGGCTAAATAGGTAGGGATGGGTTGGTGCAACTTCCATCGCCACACTTTGTTGGGGCCGGCGTTGGTTTCGCTGATGAGTACCCCATTGCAAAATGCCTTGTGGATGTTTTTTGTGGTAATTTCAAATTCGTAGTAACTGCGCTGGCGGAAATTGTCAATACATGGAAACCAAACCCGCCCGTAGTTGTGCGGCTCTGATAAAAAGCTCACCCCGATGTTGAAAGCATACATATTGTTCCAGTAGAATCCACCAAAATCACCACTTACCTGAAGCGGCTTACCGCGGTAAAATACCGTTACGGTTATGCTGTCGCCTGTGTTGAGGGTGGTGAGGAGGTTGATGTCAAGCAAAGTGTCGTTGTGGGTAAAGGGTACCTGGTAATAATCAACGCGAACAGAATCTACGGTGAGTTTGAGCAGATCTAAACGAATGCCCTGCACACCGTTCATTTTTGACTTGATGCCCAGGCGCGCCTCGCCCCGCAGTATTTTATTGGTGAAATCGCTAAGGTCAATTTTGAGGTAGTAGGTGCGTACATCAATGGTGTCAGAGCGCAGGTCAGGAGTATGCGCCCCTGCCGTAAAAAAACATAATAAAACAAATATATTCAAAAAATACTTCATATATAAGATTATTCTTTCAGCAAATCGGGACGGCGCGCGCGGGTGCGCTCGAGCGCCTTTTCGTAACGCCACTCCCGTATCAGCTTTTCATTGCCCGAAAGCAATACATCGGGCACTTTCAAACCGCGGAATACTTCGGGCCTTGAATAAACCGGGTAGGAGAGCAGCCCGTCCTGAAAAGAGTCAAACAGCGCACTCGTTTCATCATTCAGGACGCCCGGTATCAGCCGCCCGATGGCATCAATCAGTACAGCCGCAGGTAATTCACCCCCACTCAACACGTAGTCGCCAATAGAAATTTCTTTGGTGATGTATAACTGGCGGATACGTTCATCAACTCCTTTGTAGTGACCGCAAAGAATGATGATGTTTTGCTTTAGTGAGAGTTGGTTAACGGTTTGTTGTTGAAGGGTTTCTCCATCGGGGGTCATGTAGATAATTTCATCATAGTTGCGTTCGCTGAGCAGGTGGTCCAGGCAGTTTGCAATCGGCTCGCACAGCATCACCATGCCCGCGCCGCCACCATATTGATAATCATCTGTAGTGCGGTGTTTATTCTTAGCGAAATCCCGCAGGTTGATGAGATTTATTTCCAATAATCCCTTTTGCCTGGCTCTTTTCAGTATGGAGTGACTGAAAGGACTGGCAAGTAATTCCGGATGAACTGTAATAACATCAATGCGCATCGCGATGCCTCCGATTGGGGCTGCAATATACCAATAACACAGCTTAGTTGAGTTAAAAAAAGGTAGCGGTTTACGTTGCAGAGAGTTTAACGCGGGTAAGCGGCGGAGAGTGGGTGGGGTAGTTTAGTCAGACCAAGGTCTGACCAAGGTGAAAATCAATCCAATTGTACTCCATCATCCAAGAACCGCAACACTTCTTCAATCGTATAGCGTTTTCGTAAAATTTGATGGTGGCCGCTATCGGGGATGATTACCGTTTTTATCTCAGGATGTTTTGACGCAAATACCTGCAGGTCATTTACAGAGATAACCTCATCTTCAGGGTCGTACAGCAACAGTATATCTTCTGCCTTTATCGGCTCCTCTCTGGTGATTAAATTCATGCGGTCTATACTGTAACGCAGTTCTTCTTCCATGGTCTTGAAAAATATTTGCTGCATTTTGCGGGGAATACGGAGCAACGCGAATGTTTCATCAAAAAACCTGCGCGAATTGATGGGTATGGCAATCAATACCAGCTTGGTTACCCTGACGGGTTTTTCCATGAGCAGGTAACACGAAGCGCCCCCGCCCATAGAGTGCCCGATGAGGGCATAGGGAACACCCTCCTTTTGTATGATTTCATACATTACATCGCGGAAATGTAAAAGGTTTGTGTTCTTTCCCTCCGAACCGCCATGGGCTGGCCCGTCAAAGGCAAGCACCCTGTATCCTGCTTTCAGTAAGTGGGGAATCATCTTATAATAATCCAACGCCATGGCTTCCCAACCATGTGCCAGCATTACCGTGCGTTTGCCTTTGCCCCATGTATAATATTTTATTTTAATATATTTTTTCGGTTCTAAAAACTCATTTACCGTCAGGGTATGTTTTACAGCTTGGCTCAACAGCTCGCGGTGAGGGGGACGCAATGCGCGACGCTTGGGGGTAAAAACCACCCGCACCATCAGGTGGATAGCGGGTAGCGGTGCAATGCGGCCAGCCACAGCAAAGAAACGTTGCAACCACTTAAGTTTTTCGGGTATCTTGTTATCAGAGCGCTTGGTTGTCATGAAAATTTCAGGGAGTAAGCGGCGCGAATAAATCTTATTTATCCGTATGTTTGCATGGACTACTAATTGTTTCAAGGTATATATGGTAAGTAAAAAATATACAATATTTATATTATTTGTCATTATATGTGCTGCGATCCATGCACAGGATGTAACACTCTCCGGCCCAAGCGGTTGCAACGGTGGGGCATCCACTGGTACATGGGTGGTGCCTTGTACAGTAACCGGTATTACGGTGCAGGTGTATGGTGGAGGCGGTGGTGGAGGAGGGGGCGGAGGAGGTAGCAACGGCGGACTTTTTAATACCCGCGGTGGGGGCGGTGGTGGTGGAGGTGGTTACACTACGATAACCATTAATGTAACGCCCGGCAGCTCATTCAATTATTCTGTCGGGGCTGGTGGATGCGGTGGTGATGGCGGGCCGGACGGAGTATCGGGTAGCCCGGGTTCACCGGGAGGCAGCAGCTCATTCACCGGTACAGACGCGAATGGAAATCCGGTAAACCTTGTAGCGAATGGTGGCGCTCAAGGAACGGGGGGCTCAGGTACCGGCGGTAGCCCCGGCAACGGTGGAGCGGGTGGCTCGGCAAGCGGTGGAAGCACAAATAACAATGGAGCATCCGGTAATAATGGTAGCGGTGGTAACGGAGGCGCGGGGGGCAATGGCGCAGGTCCTGCAGGAGGCGCGGGAGGTCCCACTACCAGCGCCAATGGTTCTACTTATGGCGGGGGTGGGGCAGGAGGCGGCAACTCTGACGGTGGAAACGGGGCGCCGGGAGGCATACTGATAACTTACACTTCTACCATACCTGCCCCAACCAGTCCTGTCATCAATGTCACATCACCTACATGCACCAATAACGGTACTGCTACCATTGCTAATTATCAGTCAGGCGGAGTATATTCTTTTAACCCTCCTGGACCGACCGTAGGCGCCGGTGGCGTAATAAACGGACTCACACCCGGTACTTCCTATACAATAACGTCAGGCACCGGACCCTGCGCCTCTCCGCCCAGTAACCCCTTCAGCATTGACCCTGCAACAGGAAACCCGGCAGCGCCCGTAATAAACACCAGTCCACCGGGATGTGGCACATCCGGCAGTGCCGTTATTGCTAATTACAACGCCGCATACACGTATCAGTTTCAGCCGGCGGGGCCTACCGTGAGTGCAGGCGGTAACATCAGCGGGCTTACTCCGGGCACCGTTTATACCGTAGAGGCGATAGACGGCACCTGCCAGTCAGGTTCCAGTGCACCCTTCTCTATTCAGGCGCCTTTGCCTGTACCTGTGGCTGTTATTCAGGGGAACATCACTTATTGTGTTGGAGAAAACACTACGCTCACAGCATCGGGAGGGACAGCGTATTCGTGGTATGACCTTTCTACCGGAAATTTGATAGGTAACAACCCTCAGATAGTATTAACACAGGGGAGTTACGCTGTAGTAGTGACCAATACACAAAATTGCAGTGATACAGCCCTTGCCGCTGTAACCGAGATTGCCGTAGCACCGGCTAATATCACCGGTAATTTTACAGTTTGTCCGGGAAGTACCACAACGCTCACAGCAAATGGCGGCACTACTTACATCTGGAATACCGGTGATAACACGGCTTCTGTTACCGTGGGTGTAGGTAGTTACACTGTAACCGTTACCGATGCAAATGGTTGTACCGGCGCAGCGTCGGCTACTGTGAGCGCTCACAGCGCACCGACCGTGAGTATTTCCGGTAATCTGACCTATTGTGCGGGTAGCAATACCATTCTTACTGCTTCAGGGGCTAATACGTATCAATGGAGCAGCGGGCAAAATACGCCTTCTGTTACCGTTACCCAAGGCGGTTATTCGGTTACCGGTACAGACATTAACAACTGTACGGCATCGGCATCCGTCACAGTAAGTGAGAACTCTTTACCTTCGGTGCAAATCAATGGTCAACTTACATATTGCACAGGTGGTAACACTACACTAACAGCCACCGGAGCGAATTCCTATCAGTGGAGCACCGGTCAAAACACGGCTTCTGTAACTCTTACGCAAGGAAATTACACGGTTACCGGCACCGATGCAAACGGTTGCAGCGCCACTGCAACGGTAGTTGTTACGGAACTTATGCAACTTAATGTAAGCATTAACGGCAACCTGAGTATATGCCAGGGCGGCAGTACCACGCTCACGGCCACCGGAGGTACATCTTATGTTTGGAACACCGGTAATAATTCTGCCTATGTTACTGTAACATCAGGGGGTACGTACAGTGTCACTGCTTCAGATGCAGGTTGCACGGGCAGCGCCTCAGCTACCGTAACAGAATTACCTCCTGTGGTGGCGGGAATCTCCGGCAACACTTCATTTTGCCCGGGAGGCAGCACTACCCTCACGGCAAATGGAGGAATTAGTTACGTATGGAGCAACGGCTCTACCTCTGCGCAAATTTCCGTGCAAACGCCAGGACCCTATCAGGTAACAGTTTCGGACGGAAATTGCACCGGCTCTGCTTCCGTTACGGTGCAGCTTTTTACAGTTACCCCTGTAAACCTCGGTAGTAACATCTCAGTATGCGCAGATAGTACAGTGTTATTGAACCCCGGCAGTTATGCGGTGTATCAGTGGAATACCGGGGAGACAACCTCAACAATTCAAGCTACCGCTTCCGGGGATTATTCTGTTACCGTAACCGATGTGAACGGATGTACCGGAACAGCAAGCATATTCGTTACGTTTGAAGAATGTGAGCCGGATATTCCCTACATTATTTTTATTCCTAATGCCTTTAGTCCCAATGGAGACGGCAACAACGACGGTTGGCTCATTTACGGGTCTGGAATCATCTATGCAGATATAAAAGTTTTTAATCGTTGGGGAGAAAAAGTGTTTGAAACCAACAACATCAATAAAGCATGGGATGGCTCGTATCGCGGCCGTGAATGTCCTGCAGACAATTACGTTTACGTTGTCAGAACCGTAAGTAATAAAAATGTTACATACAATTACCGTGGTACCGTTTGTTTGTTGCGTTGATTATCCGGTATGTGTATGGAGCAATCCGACCAATCAGTGGCATACGGTTGTCGGGTGCAGCAAACTCATAATAATGAGTTGCCATTTGTTTGAGTAGCTCCCGTATTGACGATGTTTAATCAGACAGGAAAGGGTCCTGCTCCACTGCGCACCAGCACCGGTTCACTGCCGGTATAGTCAATGATAGTAGAGGGAACATTACCGCCTGCGCCACCGTCAATTACGATGTCAACCAGTTTTTCGTAAACTGCGTAAATCTCCTCAGGGTCCGTGATATACTCCAAAATTGTGTCTTCGTTTTTAATAGATGCTGAGAGGATTGGTGCGCCCAATTCATCCACAATGGCACGGGCTATGGGGTGGTCGGGTACCCGTATGCCGATAGTTTTTTTGTTGTAACCGAATATTTTGGAAAGTTGGTTATTGCCATTTAAAATAAATGTATAGGGCCCCGGCAGGCACCGCTTCATCATCTTATAAACCGGTGTAGGTACGTTAGTAGTAAAATCGCTAATGTGGCTTAAGTCATAACACACCATAGAAAAGTTTGCCTTGTTGGGTTTTACACCTTTCAGTTTGCACACCCGCTCGTATGCCTCCGGGTGCGTAAGGTCGCAGCCGAGGGTGTAAACCGTATCGGTGGGATAGATGATTACACCGCCCCTTTTCAGGCAATTCACAACCTGCCATATCAGGCGGTCGTCAATATTATCAGGATTGATGCGCAGTAACACGGTTAAATATTTTCAGGTTCGTAAGCTCTTAATCGCTCGCGGATATGCTCGGGCATGGGTACGCTTTTTCCGGAGACATAGTCGTACATTACCATGGTGGTATAACCGGTGGTGGTTAGTTGTTCCTCTCCGTTTACCTGGCTGGTAATCAGATACTGCAACTCAAAACTTTTGTTACCCAGCCGGCTGGTGCGCACATGCACGAAAGTCGGGTTTGGAAATACCACCGGACGAATATACTCCACGTGTGCATTAGCTAATATAACACCAATTTCCTGCCAGTTCCAATGACAAGCTTCATGAAAATAATATACCCGTGCCTGTTCAAAATACGTGAGGTAAACTGCATTGTTAACGTGGCGCATTTCATCCATATCGCTCCACCGGATATCCAGTTGCATTCTGAAGCGGTACTTTTTGCGCTCTTCCGGCAAATCAATATTTCGCATGGTAAAATCAGCGCGCGAATGTATGGCAAAGGTTGGTTAATTTCATAACAGGTGAAAAGTAGTTTTTTAACTACCAATATTTCAGTTTATAGAAGTGATTGAAGCAGGCGTTTGGTTACGCAGGTGAAATTTCCTTCGTGATAAACCCTGATGATTTGGAAAGGATTACCGATGTAGGAGAGTGTGGAAGTATAGAATTATAGTAAGCGGTTAAGAGCTTACTGAATGTTGTTTTATGCGGGGTCGCCTGCCGCAGGCAGGCGACCCGCGAGATTATGTGGAATTTCACAGAGGCAATATGTTTCTGCACCCGTGCCAATGGCTCAGATGCGCGCTACGTGGGAATGTGGGTATTTGTGTTGTAACCCTGTGTGCCGCCGCAGGCGGAACGCAGGGCTATTGCTGTGAAGTTTGATTGGATGGAGTTCACGCGGCGCGCGCCACGAGGCACACACTTACCTCATTAAATTAATTCTTAATATAAATTATCGCGGCAACACCAGCATGCCTGTGCTGCTCTGCACAAAACAAGGGTTGCCGCAGCGTTTGTTTGGGTGAGGGATGCGAAGGGCGCGAGCGCAGCGAAGCGGCCGTGCCCGTACCATTGAAAAATCTAAAAAATTTACGGGCGCGGCGGAAGCGACAGCGTACCCCGTAGCAAGCCCGACCCCGCTGCCTTGCAGCGCTTGGCAGCGGGGGCACCCCCAGAATAAAAATGATTTAAGCAGTGGTTTATTTATATGAGTTTAATTCCTGATACATTCTGATTATTTGAATAGTGATTCTGAAAACAATATTTATAGTGTCCGGAATGCACGTGACATTTTTAGCTGCCAAATTATTCAGTTTTAATGTATTGTATTTGCGTGGTTGGAGTAGTTGCGAAGTGTTTTTGTGCCTTATTTAAGAAATGAATTTCATTTTGCTGCTCTGTCAATACGATAGGGATATCACTATATTTGGGCCATGTTTAAATACAGTATTTCTCTTTACGTGCTGTTTACCTTTTTGGCAATTTCACTTTCAGATTGCCATAAACCTTGCGGTGATTGTGAAAAACAGCCGCTCTGGAACGACAGCACCCACTATCCTAAAGATGCAGTGGTTCGCTACGGCCACGAGTGTTACAAAGCGTTGGTTGACAGTACTACAGATACTCCCGGTGCATGGGGCAAAACGGGCAATAACGAATGGGTATCCTGCAACACATTTTGACGCTGGTTTTATTGGCAATTATTTGTAATTGTGCTTTAGGGCAGACAAGGCCTATACCACACGCCCATTCTCATAACGATTACGCGCGCAGCAGACCGCTCTATTTGGCGCTTGAAAGCGGGTTTACAAGTATAGAAGCCGATATTTATTTACATGGCGGTGAACTAAAAGTAGCTCACTTACCCCTGGCGCTCTCGAGCCGTAAAAACCTGGAAGATTTATACCTTAAACCTTTAGAGAAAATCATTTGGCAAAACGGAGGGACAGTTTACCCGAACTATCCTGTTCAGATTGTTTTAATGATAGACCTCAAACAGCGCGCTGATAAGATATACCCGGCGCTTCGTGAACTGTTGTGCCGTTATCGTAGTATGATATCATGGTACAAAGACGGAGTGGAGGTGAGCCGTGGACCTGTGCGCGTGTTGCTTTCTGGTCAAGTTTCTTTACAATTGCTAAAAGAGGATACCTTGCAACCGGCTATGGCGGATGTACAGGTTGCTTTGTTAAACGATACCACATACACGAAAGTCATTAACCGTTACAGCAGCCCGTGGGAACGATACTTCAAATGGAAAGGGAGAGGGGAATTTCCCAAACATGAGCAAACCATACTGGACTCTCTTGTAAGCGCCGCCCATCGTGCCGGCAAAGACATACGCTTTTATCACATACCTGATAAACCCTCTGTGTGGAAAGTTTTACTTGACAGCAACGTAGATTGGATAAACACGGACCACCCTGCTCGATTTAGTAAGTTTTACTACGAGGTTTATCGCAGGTAGCTGTAGCTTTGCAACCCCAATTATTTTTTAGAAGTCATTAAATTGCTGTTAAGTTTCATAAAAGTTAGTATTTTTGTACAAATAACACATACGGTAATAAGATGAAAAAAGCTCTATTTACAATACCCCTGACATGCCTGTTGGTTTATCTGAAAGCGCAGTTAATTGTCAATACTTCGCAAACCCCAACCCAGTTAGCTCAGATATTGGCCGGACCCGGTGTATCGGTAAGCGGCGCTACACTTTTATGCGGGCCAAACGGCTATGGTAGCTTTACGAATGGAAACACTACTAACTTGGGTATTAATTCCGGTATTGTATTAACCACCGGTACTGCCACTGCAATTCCACAACCCGGAACTGCATTTGCCTCAACAGACAACGCTACCGGCGGAGATCCTGACCTCAACCTTATATCAGCAGCATCCACACAGGATGTTTGCATTCTCACTTTCAACATTGTGCCGGTTGGTAATACCCTTACATTTCAGTATGTTTTTGGTTCGGAGGAGTATCCCGAATACGTTTGTTCACAATTCAATGATGTATTTGGATTTTTTATCACTGGGCCAAACCCGGGCGGAGGGGCATACAGCTCTGCCAACATTGCATTCATTCCGGGCACCAATACTACTGTTTCAATAAATACTGTTAACCCGGGAGTACCCGGCTCTGGTTATTCTTCCAGTGGCTGTCAATCGCTTTCCTATTCAAATTACTACATAGATAATCAATTTGGTAATACAATCGTTTATGACGGATTTACAACAGTTTTTTCAGCAAGTATCGCGGTAGTACCCTGTGCCACATATACCATGAAACTGGCAATTGGGGATGCCGGAGACGGTATTTATGACTCAGGAGTGTTTATTCAATCAAACTCTTTTACATCTGTCGGAACTACTGTTACTGCCTCATACGATCCGGGATTTACTTCTGCTTTTGAAGGGTGCTCAAAAGGGTATTTTACGGTAACTCTCCCGCAGCCCGCCACCTCATCACACGTGATAAACTACACGCTTACCGGTACCGCCGCCAATGGCACCGATTACACTTCTCTTTCCGGTGTTGCGCATGTAAACCCCGGAAATACCACTACTACCATTACCGTGAACCCTATTGCCGATGGCATCACCGAGGGACAGGAAACGGTTACCATCAACATCATTAACCCTTGTGATGGTACAATTCTCACATCCGCCACGCTCAATATCAACGATGCACCTAACACTACAGCAACTGCCACCCCATCAACTATATGCGCCGGTCAAACCGTGCAACTACAAGCCACAGGGGGGGGTACTTATGCCTGGTCGGCATCGTCCGGCACTGTTAGTAACCCTAATATAGCAAACCCTACGGCACAGCCGTCAACAACCACTACATATACAGTAACAACAACCTTTGGTACCTGTGTAAATACAGCCAGCACGACGGTTAATGTTACTAATTTGAATCTAACGGCTACTGCATCCCCCAACACACCAGTATGTCCGGGTACCACTGTAAACCTCTCTGCACAATTAACCGGAGGTAGTGGTAATGTAAACTATACATGGTCAGGTGGAACGGTGAGCAATCCTAATGCTCAAAATACCACGGCAAATCCAACTACAACCACCACTTACACCGTTACAGCTTCAACCACTAACGGTTGTACGGCAACAAGCAGTGTAACTGTAAATGTGAACCCCTCTCCGCAGCCAAACCTCGGTCCCAACCAAAGTTACTGCCCAAATGTAGCTACATCTGCCACTCTATCACCCTCCGGTGGGCCTTATAGTTCATATTCATGGTCAACAAGCTCCACTGCACCAAGCATTATCGTAAATACCACCGGAACTTATTCTGTTACTGTGACGGATGCAAATGGTTGCTCTGGCTCTGCTTCGGTATCCGTAACTTTCCATCCCATTACATCAGCACCTCTTAACGATGCCGTTTTGTGCAGTGGTCAATCTATAACACTAAATGCCTTGCCAGGACTAACGAACATCCAGTGGAATACGAACTCTAATGCCAGCTCTATTACCGTAAACACTGTGGGCGATTATTACTATACCGCCACCGATGCAAACGGTTGCCTGGTTAGGTCTGATACAGCTAATATCACAGCGGGGAATTCACCAATCGTTAACCTGACGGCATCACCGGATACGATTTGCCCCAATGCTACATCGGTGCTGAACCCGAATGCCTCCGGCACAGGTCTTACCTACCTTTGGATACCCGGTAACCAAAACACCCCCACGATTACCGTGAGTACACCGGGTACATACATTGTAGAAGTTACCAATGCGCAAAATTGCAAAACCCGCGATACAGTGGTGGTTTACTCACATATTGCACCACAACCCAATTTAGGACCAAATCAAACACACTGCTCCAGCATTACCAGTAGTGTTACCTTATCTCCTTCAGGGGGACCTTACAGCGCTTACAGCTGGTCAAATCAAAGCACTACCCCCAGCATCATCGTTAATAGCAGCGGAACTTATTCCGTAACTGTAACAGGTATTAACGGTTGCACCGGCTCAGCATCAGTGGCTATTACCTTCCATCCAAAAACGCCTGCCCCACTCAGCGATAACTCTATTTGTGACGGACAGTCCATTACGCTCAGCGCAGTATCGGGTTTAACCAACATTACCTGGAGTAATAACGCTACCACGAATACGATTACAGTAACCACCCCCGGTAACTACTACTACACAGCCACCGATGCAAACGGATGTCTGGTTAAATCAGATACTGCCAATGTATCAGCCGGGCCTGCGCCAACAGTTAATCTAACCGCATCGCCTGATACTATTTGCGCTAACGGAAGCTCAATACTCACCGCAAATGCCTCAGGTAGTGGGCTTACTTATTTGTGGATACCCGGCGGACAAAATACACCCACCATTACCGTAAACGCTCCCGGAACTTACATCGTTGAGGTCACCAATGCACAACTTTGTAAAAAGCGCGACACCGTTACGGTATATCAATACACTATCCCTCCGGTGTTATTAAATAACGACACAACCGTCTGCCCCGGACGCCCCGTGACCGTGAGCGTTAGTGGAGGGCCCTACGTTTCATATAACTGGAGCAACTCAAACACCACACCCACCATTACCGTTACCACACCCGGCAACTATCAGGTTACCGTATTTGACGGACAGTGCATTTACACATCTGATGTATTTACACTTTCAAATTTCACGCTGGTAACTCCGCAGGCATTTAAAGACACTACGGTGTGTGCCGGCCAGCCCGTTACACTTACTTCGCAGCCGGGATTCTCAAATTACGTTTGGAATAACTCACTTGCAGGTTCCCAAATTACCGTAACGAATGCCGGTGCTTACAGTTACACGGCTACCGATGCAAACGGTTGTTCAGTCACCTCCACAACCGCAACCGTTACACATATACCGCTGCCTTTACCCGATATAATCGCCACGCCTCCTGTAATATGCATCGGACAAGGCAGCACTACACTGAATGCAGGCAGTGAAACAGGTGTAACTTACACCTGGACACCCGGCGGCGCTACCGGCAATACAATTCAGGTTACCAACCCGGGCACCTATTATGTTACAGCATCCCGCAACGGCTGTTTGGCTTACGACTCTATTGTGATATTTTCTTCCGATACGCCTTTGCTCAACTTACCTCCTCTGGTGAAATCCTGCTGCCAAAGCGTTACCCTTGATCCTGCCCCGGGCCTTAATTACACATTCCAGTGGAGCGATAATTCAAACGGTCCTACACTCTCTATTACCTCTACCAATAACAACACCTTATCTTACTCTGTTACAGCCACTAATGCAGTAGGTTGTACGGCATCGAATACCACAGCCGTCCAGATTAAATGTTTGCAACTTACTGCCTTAGCAGAACCGGATACTATTCAATTTGGAGAAAGCTCGCAACTTTCGGCAAACACTGCTTATTCTGGTAACTTGTCTTATGTATGGACTCCCTCGTCAACACTCAGCAACGACACTATTGCCGACCCCATTGCTAAGCCCGAAAACACCACCACTTATCACGTGAAGGTTACAGACCGGGATGATTTGTGTATTGACTCCGCTTCTGTTACGATTTTTGTTGTAAGCCCCGGTATTGCCATTCCCAACGCGTTTACACCTAATGGCGATGGGCGTAATGACGTCTTTTATCCGGTTAATATTTTTGGCGATAAGTCCATAATTACATTCAGAATTTACAACCGTTGGGGAGCGCTCATCCACGACAACACCACCGGTTGGGACGGACGATATGAAGGTAAAGACCAGCCGGCTGGTACTTATTTGTACTACCTGGTTGTAAGAGGATTAAATCCCTCAACGGGTCAATTTGAAGATAAGAACTACAACGGGTCATTCTCGCTTATTCGCTAATCAATCTATGTAATGATATAATTACCCTTGCTCCTTCGGCAGGGGTAATTTTTTACCTGACTGGGGCGGGTATATCCGGGGAATGTTTAATCGAACTGTTTAACAAGGAAAATCTATTACCTGATGTAAGGAAAGGTGTTTAAAGTAAGTATTTAATTGTGAAGTTGCATGATGTGATAGTCCATGTAAAAATTATCTTACTTGGAATTAAAGGATAACTTCGCAGCATGGATCATCCTTTAATACTTGTTGTGAACGATGACGGAATTACTGCCCCTGGCTTACTCGCTCTGGTAGAGGCGGTGCAGCCCTTGGGTGAGGTGGTTGTGGTAGCGCCCGATTCACCTCAGAGCGGTATGGGGCATGCAATTACCATTAACAAACCCTTGCGCCTTCGCGAGATTCAACTGGTGAAAGGTATTCGGGCTTTTCAATGCAGCGGCACACCTGTTGACTGTGTTAAGCTTGCAGTGGACAAAGTACTTCATCGCGCACCCGATATGTGTGTGAGCGGTATCAATCACGGCAGTAACTCCTCTATAAACATTATCTACTCAGGGACTATGAGCGCCGCAGTAGAGGCCAGTTTGGAGGGAATTCCCTCTGTGGGATTCTCTCTGCTTGACTACAGTCACTCAGCCGATTTTACCGCGGCTAAGATATATGCGCGTTTCGTGGCAGAAATGGTTCTAAAATACGGGTTGCCGAAGCATTCGCTTTTGAATGTGAATATTCCTAAAGGAGGGGTGCATGAGTTGAAAGGTTTAAAAATCTGCAGGCAGGCACATGCAAAATGGGAGGAAGAGTACATAGAGCGTCTGGACCCGATGGGAAGACCTTACTATTGGCTCACCGGTAAGTTTGTAAATTACGATAAGGGTGAAGATACCGATGAATGGGCGCTTGCCAACGGATTCGTGAGTGTAGTACCTGTACAACATGACCTAACTGCGCACCATGTGATTCCCGTTTTGAATGAAACCTGGGACCTGGAAGCTGTAAGCCAAATAGGGCTACATGAAGCAGGAGGAGAATCATACAACCCGTAATAATTTTATAAAAAATATTTCTAATATTTTAAAGACATGTTAGAGCGTATTCTGAATGCCACACCCACTATCTATAAATGGGACCGTTTTTTTGTGGGGTTGCTGCCGGCTTTGTTTCTACCTGTATTATCTTTTGGTTTTTTCTATCTGTTTCTGATGAGCAACATGCGTTTTGATACATATTTGCAAACCGCCTTACAATCATCCATCCTGGCAAAAATTGCCAGCTTTGGTTGTATTTTAAACCTGGCGGTTTTCTTTGTGTTTATCAGCCGTGATTACTATAACGCTGCACGGGGGGTAATAGCTGCTACCATCTTGTGGGGCATTCCAATCGTATATGCCAAATTTTTCATGTAATGCGCTATTACATAATTGCCGGAGAAGCATCGGGCGATCTGCATGGCTCTAATCTTATCCGTGCGATACGCGAGCGCGATACTGAAGCCGAGTTTCGTTGCTGGGGTGGCGACCTGATGCTACGCGAGGGTGCTACGCTCGTAAGGCACATTCGCGATTTGGCATTCATGGGTTTTGCTGAAGTGGTGAAGCATCTACCCGAAATCCTACGCAATCTCCGGCTATGCAAAGCAGACATCCTTAATTGGAAACCCCATGTAGTGGTACTGATAGATTATCCCGGATTTAATTTTCGTCTCCTCGAATTTTTGCAACGGAATAACTTTAAAATCGTTTATTATATATCACCCCAGCTTTGGGCATGGAAAAAGGGCCGTGTGAAAAAAGTAAAGCGTTTCGTGAATCGCATGCTGGTGATTTTTCCCTTTGAAAAAGCTTTCTATGAACAAAACGGTGTAGCGGCAGAGTACGTTGGTCATCCGCTGCTGGATGTAATACATACCGCTGATGCCATGCAAGCTAAGGATGAGAACCTCGTAGCATTGGTGCCCGGCAGCCGCCGGCATGAGATTGCCCACCTGTTGCCGGAGTATTTGCGCGTAGTAAAACATTTTCCCGATAAAAAGTTTGTGGTAACGGGCATGAGTACTATAGGTGAAGATTTTTATCACAGAATCATCCGCGATTATCCCGTTGAATTAGTAATTGACCAAACGTATCCTACTCTCCGCCGTGCCGCAGCAGCTTTGGTTACGTCCGGCACAGCTACTCTGGAGGCAGCGCTACATAACATTCCGCAGGTAGTTTGTTACAAAGGCAGTTGGATTTCCTATTTTCTGGCGCATTTGTTGATTGACAAAAGTATCGGACATATATGTATTGTAAATCTGATTTGTGGCAAACGGATAGTTACTGAGTTGATTCAACATCAGGTGAATGAAACAACACTCACAAATGAATTGCGAAAATTATTTGATTATGAACATCGCAACTCTATTTTGAACGAATATCGCTCCCTGCGCGGACTGCTTGGTGAAGGAGGCGCCTCTCAAAGGGCGGCAGCAAGTGTGGTAGAACTGGCGGGGTGTTCTACTCCAACGTAAATCGTTTGATAATAGTGTTATTATGGCCGGTTAGTGTAAATACATACATACCGCTCGGCAAATGGTGCAGAGGAATTGAGTTTTTATCCTGTGATTTGCCTTCGTAAACAAGTTGACCGTTGGTATAGTATATACGCCATGGTAATTCCTTACCTGCGGATGAATGAAAATGCAGTACCTTGTCGGTGATCCACACATCTGCATCGTTATTTATCTCGTAAGTTGAGGTAGTCAGTAAAATATTAGCGGAGAAGGTATCTGCACAACTCAGCGAATTTTTTACCATTAATGTTACGGTGTAAGCGCCCGGCTGAGGGTAGGTGTAAAGAATGTTGGGCGATGTAGTGGAGAGAGAGTAACCGTTGCCGAAATCCCAGAAATATACCGTGGTGTTGGTAACTTGTGCATTGAAAACCACACTATTTGCATTGAGAATAGTGTTCGTAAAGCTGGCTACCGGGCACGAGTCAACGGTAAGAATAGTTTGAAATGTATCGGGACAAACTCCATTATCTGCAATTTGCGTGATGGTGTAAGAACCGCCTTGAGCATAATACACAGTAGGGTTTTGAGCGGTGTCGCTGAAACCATTACCGAAGTACCAAACAAGCGACTCCTCACCGGTCGAGAAATTAAGCAGAGATACCTGAAGCTCGTTGATCTGGTAACCAAAACCAGCCGTTACTTTGGATTTAACATGGGTGGAAGTTGTTTTCAATTCCCCTGCGGCAAGAAAGTAACTGAGTTCCTGCACACTTACACTCTTCTGCCCGGTATCTGTCCAAATCACATTAATGGTGTGTCCGGTGTTTTGCGTAATAATGCCGTTGCCGTTGAGATGCCAGCAGTATCGGCTGCTGGGTCTGGCAGATACGGAATACTTCATTTCATTTTGCGTACAAGCCAAAAGAGGAGCTTCGGTAAAGTCAGTGGCAGGTTGAAGCAGCGAGTACAGGAAATCGCGTGTGTGGAGCAAGATGGTATCGCGCAGGTGCGGAGCAAGCAACTCCGGTTCATGACCGTAACCGTATAATGTATATAACTTGTTTTTAATGCCTAAATTGCTCAACCTTTGATGAATGGGCAAGCTGCCATATACATTCGGAAACACGGGATATGAAAACGGATAACCGTAAACATAAGGTACAGCTAAATCCTGATCGCCATGAAACGAAATAACGGGTATTCGCTCATCGGCTTCTATCCAGTTTGTATCTGCTATGGCGCCCCATTGATTAATAATGGCAAAAGGTTCAATGTACCGGTACCCGAAATCGGCATTACCCGATGAGTCCACGCCTCCCAAAATCTCGGGGTCTATCAATGGAACAGGTGCAGCATAAGCCGCCGCCTGGCTGTATTCCATAAACGATGAGTGAAGAGCCATAAAACACCCTGCACTGCTGCCAAAGAGGATGATTTTGGATGTATCAATCCGGTAAATATGGGCGCGGTGTGCCAAATGGCGTATGGCAGCGCGTAAATCCTGCACGGCGCGATACACCGCCCGTTCGGGACTGCCGGGCGTAGTAACATTGAACCCGAGGCGGTAATCAATCGAAACAAATACATAACCATGACGCGCAAAAAAATCGGCATAATAGGGAATAGGAGGTTGATTGCGGGTACCGATAAGAAAAGCCCCACCATAAGCATAAACAATCACAGGACGCTTACTGAGCGTATCGTTTAACGGCTCGTATATATCTAAGAACAGTTGCTGGTGGTCGTCTAAACCGTAAGGGTCGGCCACGCCGTACTGAATACCAGAGGTGAGTTTAACACTGTCAAAAACAGGCGAAATATACCGGTTTGATGCACACACATTTTGTGCAAATAACTCAACACAAACAGGCAGGAGCGTTAATAATAATAATGCACGAACCATTACGCGCAAAGCTTAAAGCAACCAACATTCAAATATCGTAAAAAATACATAACATCAACTTAAAACGGGTTGTGAATAAGTTTTTGTGAAACTAACATACGTCAAGCACTTCGATATTTTTTTTCAGCAGCTCTTTCCGGAAAATTAGGACACAATGAATGTAAAATTTACTTGGGTAACTAAACGCTTATTTCAATAATTACATATAATGGGGTGCCCCCGCTGCTGCGCTCCGCGGGGCTGCGCGCAGCAGCGGGGTCGGGCTTGCTACGGGGTACGCTGTCGCTCCCGCCGCGCCCGTAAATTTTTTGTTTATCAAAGGTACGGGCGCGGCCGCTTCGCTTCGCTCGCGCCCTCCGCATCCCTCACCCGGGCAAGCGCTCCGGCAACCCTTGTTTTGTGCAGAGCGGCACAGGCGAACAGTATGGCAGTGATGATTTATATAAAGAATAAAACTAATGTTTAAGTGGATGTCTCGGGGCGCGCGCCAAAGGC
>JANWXI010000069.1 GCA_025057415.1 Chitinophagales bacterium | reverse complement strand
TATAGCCTTTGTGATGCTTATCGGTTTGATGCTTGGCTACCAGCTTTGCAAAAATACTGCGGTCTAACTTGCTAATAATTTGAGCAAACAAACTTATATTTACCATGAGAGAAGTGGGTTTGGTTTTGTCAACTCTAAGGTAACTTAGATTTATTTAACCACTTCTCTCACTTTTTTATTTAGGACGCTATTGATGATTAATAATTTTTCGGGATGATGACCGTAAGGTGGCTCTACAAATGTTTCAGCTATTCTTATTTGCCCCGTTGCATGAACCATGCATACCAACCCTAGCCAAAGGGTCAGGTGTTTTCGCACAGCAAAAAATAATTTCATTGATAAGAATATAATTTAATTTTTTTGCGCAAATGCAAACAATAATTCTGCCAAACTAATGTTCTACTCACAAAAATTTTCTTATTGAAAATGTGAGGGATTTTTGAAGAAAAAATATGAGCCGCATCGTTTAGTGGCTTTTTTATATTTGCTACAATGTTATTGCGGTTAATCACCTCTGTTTTTCTACTCAAAATCGCTCTTAATCTGCCCGCTCAGGTGCGACCTCTCCAGGGCAATGTGCCGCTATCGGGCAGTGTGCAACTTACCGACACCTTACACCCCGACTTTGAACCTGCCGTTACCACCATTGTGGAACAGCCCAAGCCGGCTTCTGACCTGCAAAACAAAAAACAGCAACTACACCAAAAGCGTATTGCACAGAAAGGTGATGTAAAAAAAAACGATGCCCGCGGCGCAAACGCTCCGCTTCCCGAAATACTCAAGGGTTTCAACGGCAATAACGCACAAGGTACCCCAAACGATAACCACCTGGCTGTGAGCAACAGCGGATGGATAGTAAGTGTGGTAAACACCAACGTGCGCGTGTATGACACAGCCGGTACCCTCAAAAGCAACAAATCCCTTACGATTTTTGCTCAGCCGCTCGGAAATTTTACCGTAAACAGCGACCCCCGCGTATTGTATGACCCTGATTATGACAGGTTTATTGTAGTGTTTTTCACAGGCATCAACAGCAGTACCAATAAAATCATTGTCGCTTTTTCCAAAACAGGCGACCCCACCGGACAATGGCATTTATATCAACTGCCCGGCAATTATCTGAATGACTCTACCTGGAGCGATTATCCGATTGTAAGCATCGGCAAGCATGACCTCTTTATGACGTTTAACCAACTGAAAGACGGCATGAGTTGGCAAACGGGTTTCCGGTACTCAATCATTTGGCAGATTGATAAGCTAAAAGGATACAATGGCGATACGCTGTCGTTCAATTACTGGAGCAACATTTCCTTTAACGGCAAGCCGGTATGGAGTGTATGCCCGGTAATGGAAGCAACGGCATTTACTGACACGGTTGCGTACTTTCTATCGGTGCGTCCTTCAGCCCTGCAAAATGACACGGTGTTTTTACACACCATTACCAATACACAAAAATCAGGTAACGCAACGCTTCATACACGCATGATAAAAACAACCCCCGCGTATGGTCTGGCTCCCAACGGCATACAGCCCGACGGGCAGCAACTCGCCACCAACGATGCACGTGTATTGCATGCTATCATTCACGGCCAGCGGATTTACTATGCACAAAACAGCATCACGCCTTACAACACCGCCGGTATTTACCTGGGCAGCATTGAAAATCCCGCCTCTGCAAACCCTATTGTGAGCGGACAAATAATCGGTATCGACACCTTGGATCTCGGTTACCCGGCTCTGGCAAATGTGGGCACAGGCCCGAGTGACTATCGCACGTTTATGGTGTGCGGATATGTATCCGAAAAGTTGTTTTCGGGTACAGCTGCTTTTTATATTGATAATAATTTTAATGTATCTCCCCCGCTATTGGTCAAAACCGGGGAGGGCAACATCAATGTTCTGCAGGATACCGTGGAGCGTTGGGGCGATTACAGCGGCATACAGCGAGTGTATTACGAGCCGTTTACGGCATGGCTGGCACATTCATACGGGCGCACGTTCTCATCACATGGCACCTGGATAGCCAAAATCACTACCTCTGACACCGGTTCCCTTGCCTCCGTTAAACATTTTTCACCTGCTGCCGTAAAAGTTTTTCCAAACCCGGTAGCTGAGCCCCCGCGTTTCAGTGTGCGTTTTGAGTCGCCAAAAGGCGCACACACCCTTATACAACTCACCGATATGCACGGACGCGTACTTTACAAACTCTTAGAAGATTACCTGAAAGCCGGCATAAACGAATTTTCATTTAACCCCAATCCGCTGCCTAACGGCTTGTATTCATTACAGGTAATTCAAAACGGCGCTATCCTGTTGCAGGAAAAAATTATAAAAAATCAATAGCATGGAACATCGGGTAGTTAACAAACTCAACTGTTAATTCAGGATTTTATAAAAATGACAATACTTTCAAAAGCTTCTGTAAAGCAATTTCGGTTAAAATCAACAACAGTAAGCCATTCGTGTATTATATTCAGTTTGCTTTAAGGAATTACTACGAAGTCAGTTGAGTTCCCGGGGATTGTATTTATTTGCCCGTGCGGTGTACGCTTTTATTTTTCTTCAAATAAAATAATTTTGCTTTTGTTGAGTTATCTCTACCTGCCAAATTGATTTTGTTTTGAGGTATTTATTTTTTGTTACCGCCTCTGCGGTGCTAGTAATTTTTATGGCGGGTTGCTCCACTACCAACCACGCCGTGTTTCCCGTGCAGGCGTATCACGATTTAACCTCGCACTACAACGCCTATTTCAATGCCCGCGAAAAATTTAAAGCCACAATTAAAACCGTTGAAGCTAACCACAAAGACAAGTTTGACTCCGTAATTGCGGTGTATGCACACAACGACCTGGCAGAAACAACCCCATACGCTTCGGACCTTGAGGATGTAATACGGCGCTCTACCCAATCCATACAACTACACAATTTCGCTAACTGGAGCGATGATAACATGCTCCTTATCGGTAAAGCCAACTACCTTAAAGGCGATTACGATAAGGCATCCGCCAGTTTCAAATACATCACCACCGAATATAAAGAAGGAGTTGACTATGTAAAAGTGCAGCGAGCGCTCGGCAAAAAAGTAGGCAAATACGTGCGCTCCAAAAAGAAAAAGAAGAAGCCACAGTTTGAAACTAAACTGGATTCGTTGGGCAATAAAGTGCTGGTGAAAAAGGACAATCGCCCCGAAAAATCCATCTGGTGGCACACCCCTGCCCGCAGCGAAGCGTTGATTTGGCTTATCAAAACTTACACCCGACAACAAAAATTTGATGATGCTGCCAGTGTGGTTATGTATGTGCGCAGCGATGATAACTTTTACAAAGATTACGACCCGCAATTAGAGTTGGCTGCTGCCGATGTGGAAGTATCGCGCAAAAACTATGCTGCAGCTACTGAACCTTTGGAGAAGTATCTCCAATTTAAAAAAATAAAAAAGAAGAAACGCCTGAGGGTGCGCCCCTTATTTGTGTTGGCTCAATGTTATGAGGCCACCGGGAATTTTTCTAAAGCCGCTGATGCGTACCGTCGCGTACTGAAAAGCCGCCCTAACTATGACATGGAGTTTTACGCCAAGCTGCGCCTGGCTAAACTCGGGCGCAGCAACGCGGGTGGTAGTAACGACATCAAAAAGTTGCTCGCGCGAATGAGCCGCGATGGAAAATACAAGGATTACTGGGATCAGGTTTATTATGAGTTAGCCCTCATTGCCCTGCGCGAAAATCAGCGCGATGTAGCCCGCAATTACCTGCGCAAATCAATCGCTTACTCCACTACCAACGAAGACCAGAAAGCAAACGCATATCTCAAATTAGCTCAGATGGATGACGAAGAAGAGCTTTACGTAAGCGCCAAGTATTTTTACGACACTACCCTCACCCACTTAGCCCGTAACGATACCCGCTATGCCGCTGTGGAAGAACGCAACAAGCTGCTGGGCAGTTTGGTAGAGCAATTAAAAATAATTGCTCATGAGGATAGCATACAGCGACTTGCCAAATTGCCGGAAACGGAGCGCCGGCGCATTATTCAAAACATTTTAGCCAAAAAAGAAGAGGAGGCGCAAAGCCGCAAAAACGAAGAAGAAAGAAACCAGCAGGAAAAAATGATGCAGAGCATCTTAGAAAACACACCCCAGCAACAAACCCAAACGCAGTCGGGCGCAGCGAGTAACTGGTATTTTTATAACACGGCTGCGCGGGCAAACGGATACAATGAATTTATCCGCAGATGGGGACGCAGAAAGCTGGAAGAAAACTGGCGAAGGAAAAACAAAAGCTCCGTTACCACCGAGGAGGCCGAAATAACCCAAAACTCCTCAACTGCTGACACTACTGATGCCAAAAAAAATACGGAAGAGGCGGTTAACACACCGCGAACCCCGGAGGAACAATTAGAAGCCGGCATACCGCTCACCCAAGAAAAACTTGATAAAAGCAATGCCCGCCTGGCCGAGGCATACTACAACGCCGGCGTGATATACAAAGACGGGCTGGAGGCATATCAAAAGGCCAAGGAAATGTTTGAAACGCTCAACAACCGCCTCGCCCCGCACAAACTGCAACTGGAGAGTTACTATCAACTATATCTGCTTGGTCAACTGATGAAGAACCCTTCACTCTCCGAAACATATAAAAATAAAATATTAAGCGAATTTCCCGAAAGCGTAATCGCCAAAATACTCAAAGACCCCAACTACATCCACGCAACCAAACAAAAAGAACGCGAGGTTAACCAGTACTACGAGCTGGCTTATAACGATTACCATGCCAATCAACTGGACTCAGCATGGTTGAAGTGCAAAATGAGCGATGCCCTGTATGCGCCCAATCCGCTCAGCGCAAAATTTGAATTGCTGCTGGCCCTGGTGTTGGCGCGTCAAAATAAGCTGGAGGAATATGTGCAACTGCTGCAAAAGCTCAGTAACAAAAGTACCGATTACGAAGTAAAGAAGACCGCTACTGAATTACTGAACCTGCTCAATAAATCATCGCTGCCCCAAATAGACCTAAGCAAGGATGCCGCCGCGCGCGACTCGCTCAACGCACTGCACAAACCTCAGCCCGACCTGCTACAGATGAACCAACAATTGAACGAAATAAAAGAGCAAGCCAAAAAAGCCGGTGTAGATGTAAAAACCGACACAATTACTCAGGCAAACAATAAACCAGCAGAAGATACCAACAAACAAGAAATCACAAAAACCGCCAAGCCAGACACTACCAATGCAACAACCCAATCGCCTGCCGTTACTGAAGATACCACGTCTCCGTATGTGCGCTCAGATGCCGTAGCTCACTATTTTATACTTTTCACCAATCACCCCGAAGTAACGCCCGCAATCATCACTTCGGCAGTAGCCAAAATAAATGCTTACAACAGTACCGTGTACGAAAAAATGCGCCTGCAAACCAAGCAAGTAAAAGTGGATAGCAAAACCACCATCATTACCGTGAGGCAATTTCCGAATGCCGCGGATGCCCTTAGTTATTTCAAAAGCATCAAAACACAGTCGCAACTTTTTGACGATTTCAAAGCCGGGCAATATAGTATCGCTTGCATCAGCGCCACCAATTTCTCTACCTTGCTCTCGCAACGCGATATGGATGCATACCTCAAATTTTTTAATCGGGTGTATAAATAATCTAACGCTCAGCGATGCTGCATTTGTGTAGCATAAGCATGCAGCGCCTCCCAGAACTCCTCTCCATACTTGCGAATTAGCGCTTCCTTTAAAAACTGATACAGAGGAACTTTGAGCGCTTTGCCGTTTTTACAGGCAGCGCTGCAGATACTCCACCGCTCATAATTTACTGCATCGTATGTTTTGTATTGAGTGATACGGATGGGGTACAAGTGGCAACTAAGGGGTTTTTTCCAACCGATTGCGCCTTCGTTGTAGGCCTTTTCTATGGCACAAATCACCGTGCCATTAGAGTCGTAGTTCAGCCAGGCACAGCCGCCCCCGGGCATGAGCGGTGTGCACCATTCTTTGTTTTCTTTCACAAATACATACTTGCCTTCGCGCTCAATGGTTTTGATACCTTCGGCCGTCAAATATGGTTTTACTTTTTCATATATCTCATTTAATATGGACAACTCCGATTCTTCTAACGGTGCACCAAAATCTCCGGCTACACAGCACTCGCCCTTGCACGCCTGCAGGTTACACACAAAGTGTTTCTCCACCACATCATCGCTTACGATTTTATCATCAATAACGATCATCAGAAATAATTATCCGCACTAAGATTAAAATAATTTCGGTAATTTGCATTATGCGTGTATTGGCGTTTGCGATTTATATTTTTGTTTACTGCAGTGCCGGGGCTCAAAACCGATCGCTGCTTTACATGGTAACAGGCAACAACCTGCCCGACACAAGTTACATTTTCGGCACCATGCACACCGGAGATGTGCGCGTAATACAAAAAGCCCTGCGGGTTTTGCCATATCTGAGCCGTTGCAACATGTTTGCTCCGGAGATAGATATTCATGATAAATTAGACATGAACGTGATCCTGCGGCTGATGATGGGCAAGGGTTACAGTATAAAAAGCATGCTGCCGGAGAGAGAATATCGTTTCCTGGACTCACTTATCTACCAACAGGTAGGGATGCCTGCGGCGGTGTTTGATAATGTAGCGCCTGTAGTTTTGTTGAGTATTGTCGAAGCTGCGGTATTAGTATTTGGTGACAGTGCGGACTTACATGAACCATTGGATTTATACCTGACTAACATTGCCCGCCGCGAAAACAAAAAAGTTATCGGTTTGGAAACCATCGAAGAACAACTTCTTGTTTTAAATACGCTCACTTATCAGGAACAAGCCGATTTACTGATACGCGAAATAGCCGCGATACAGCAAAACAATTTCCGGACACACGACTTATTGCAGCATTACCTTAACGAGAATCTTGATGAAATAAACCGCTTGGAAAACTCTGACTCCTTACCGGAAAAATTTTACGATGCACTTGTAACACAACGCAACAAGCGCATGACCGGCAAAATCATATCCCTGATCAAAAAGGGAAGTGTGTTTGTAGCAGTTGGTGCGTTGCATTTGCCGGGCAAGGAAGGCGTGCTTACTATGCTGGAAGAGAGGGGGTTTAATGTACAGGCAATACCCCCGCCCGAGTAGTTACGTTGTGATTTATGGAACGTGCAGAATCGCCATCACAACTTGCGCAATTATCAGGCAAACTGCCATTTATTCTTTTGCACAAATTTGTCATGTTTGCGATACATTTTTAAATAATAAACCCAAACAGATAACATGCTCACTCTGCGTAACTCTTTTCTGCTGCCCGCGTGTGTATTATTGATGATTTTTACTGCCCGGGCGCAACATCACTGCGGCACGATGCAACACCTGCAGATGCTCAAACAGCAGGATCCCAAACTCGAACACCGCCTGCAGGATATGGAAAAACACGTACAGCAGTTTGTGGCTGAATGGCAGCCCGACCCGAGTCGCGCGGTAATAACCATACCGGTAGTAGTGCATGTAGTATATAACACTTCATCGCAGAACATCAGCGATGCGCAGATTCAGTCGCAAATAGATGCGCTGAATCGCGACTTTCGCAAGCAAAACACCGACTGGACCAACACCCCTGCCGTATGGCAAAATTTAGTAGCCGACTGCCAAATACAATTTTGCCTCGCCAACAGAGACCCCAGCGGCAATCCTACTACCGGCATCATACGCAAGGCCACCTCCGTTACCACATTTTCTACCAACGATAACGTAAAATACAACTCTTCGGGGGGGAGCAACGCCTGGCCGGCATCGTCATACCTGAATATATGGGTATGCAACCTGACCAGCGGGCTGCTGGGCTATGCGCAAATGCCGGGAGGGCCTGCTTCGAGCGATGGAGTAGTGATTGATTACCAAAGTTTCGGCACGACGGGTACTGCTTTAAGCCCCACCAACAAAGGTCGCACCGGTACCCATGAGGTGGGGCATTGGCTCGGTCTGTACCACATCTGGGGCGATGATGGCGGCTCGTGCAGCGGGTCAGATCAGGTGAGCGATACGCCAAACCAGGCCGATGAAAACTACGGCTGCCCGAGTTTCCCGAGCGTATCGTGCAGCAACGGACCGAATGGCGACATGTTTATGAACTATATGGATTATGTGAACGATGCCTGCATGGTGATGTTCACCAATGGTCAAAGTGCGCGCATGAATGCTTTTTTGGCTCCGGGTGGTTTTCGCTACTCATTGCAAAATTCACAGGGTTGCCAGGGTACTACTACGGCGCCCACGGCTTCGTTTACCGCATCCCCAACGAATGTGTGTCCGGGTGGTACGGTTCAGTTTACAAGCACATCTACCGGCAACATCACTTCTTACAGTTGGACGTTTAACGGCGGCACTCCCGCCACTTCTACTGCTGCCAATCCTACTGTGACCTACAACACTCCCGGCACTTACTCCGTGTCGCTCACCGTTACCGGTCCCGGCGGCAGCAACACCGCTACGCAAACCAACTACATTACGGTAAGCGGCGCTTCTAATCTGCCTCTCACCGAGGGTTTTGAGTCATCCACTTTCCCTCCTCCCAACTGGACTATCATCAACGGTGACGGTGCCACCACCTGGGTGCGCACTACCAGCGCCAGTGGCTTTGGTGCATCAACGGCATGTGCTTACGTTAATTGTTACAACTACGCCAATGCCACCAACCAACGCGACTGGCTCATCACCCCTTCTTACAACTTTTCGGGCGTAACGCTCGGGCGCATCAAATGGGACTACGCTTACGCTGCGTATAACAGTCAAGCTACTTATGCTGATTCGCTGGCTGTTTACTATTCCACCAACTGCGGAGCCACCTGGAACCTGCTCTGGATAAAAGGTGGTACAGCGCTTGCCACTGCCAACAATACGACTAACCAGTTTGTCCCCTCTGCCTCGCAATGGAAACGCGACTCCGTTTCGCTTAGTAACCTGGCGGGACAAAGCAACGTGCGCTTTGCATTTGTCACAACAAACAAATACGGTAACAACATTTTTCTTGATAACGTAAACATCTATGCCGTAAACACTGGTGCAATACCGCCGGTAGTTGACTTTGTGGGCACGCCCACCACAGTCGTGGCAGGCAACTCGGTAGCATTTACGGATTTGTCAACCAACTCTCCTACATCGTGGAGCTGGCAGTTTCCCGGAGCTGCCACTCCTACATCAACCCAGCAGAACCCAACTGTTACCTACAATACTCCCGGTGTTTATAACGTCACGCTAACCGCAGGCAACTCAGGCGGGTCAAATACGGTTACCAAAAACAACTACATCACGGTCATCGCATCGGGTGGCGCCACTACCTGCGATACCCTCACCAACCTCACCGCCAGTGATACGCTGGTAGCATACATGTATAACCCGGCAGGGGGCGCAACCGGATACGTAACCGGGCACAACAGCTATCAAGACAAAGCGTATGCGCAGTATTATCCTAACACTACCACCAAACAGGTAACCGGTGCTTTTATTGCTTTTGCCCGAGCAAAAACCAACAACCCTACTACAGCCAATGTAGCCGTAAAAGTATGGAATGCCAATGGAAACAATAACTCTCCCGGCACCGTGCTCGGCACACAAAACGTTCTCATCAACTCACTAACAGCACAGGCAAACAGCGGTCAGGTTTCTTACATACCGTTTTCATCGCCCCCTACGGTGACCGGCAATTTTTACATCGGGGTTGAACTCACATACGCTGCAGGCGATACAGTAGCGGTGTACTCTACTACTTTTTATTCCCCCAACCCGGACCGCGGCTGGTATCAGGAGAGCAACAACTTATGGTTTCCTTTTGACTCTATCATTGGGCCCGGTTTTGGGATTGACCTGTTCATTTTACCCGTTTTGTGCAGTAACACCGGGGCGCCTGTTGCCAATTTCACCGCCACCCCCACCTCGGTGTGCGTGGGCAAATCGGTAACATTTACCAGCACTTCTACCGGAAATCCAACTTCATACAGTTGGCAATTTCAGGGGGGGACACCGGCTGTATCCACAGCGGCAAATCCCACGGTAACATATAACACACCCGGCACCTACAACGTTACACTCACCGTGTCAAATGCCAATGGCAGCAACACAAAAACACAAACTGCATACATTACGGTAAATGCCCTGCCTGATGTAACGCTCAGTGTTACGCCTGTGGCTTGTTTTGGGCAAAGTACCGGTTCTGTTACGGCTACAGCTACCGGCTCATCTCCCTTTACCTACGCATGGAGTGGGGGTGGTAGCGGTCCAACCCTTACCAATAAACCCGCCGGCGCTTACAGCGTTACCGTTACAGACAGCAAACAGTGCTCCGTGAGTGCCACCACCAACATACCGCAACCCCTCACGGCGCTGAATGTATCTGCCTCGGGTATCAATGCAAGCTGCGGACTGCAAAACGGAAGTGTAACGGCTACTGCTACCGGCGGAGCCGGTGGTTATGCATACACCTGGAGCAACGGCGCTAATGGTGAAACTTTATCGAATCTCGGAGCGGGTACTTACCAAGTAACCGTTACGGATGCCAATGCATGCACTGCATCGGGTAGTGTGACAATTACAGCAAGCACCGTAACTTTTGTGGTGAATTTAAATGTTACCAACGCCACCTGCGGGCAAAACAACGGTTCAATAGCAGTTATCGGTTTCGGTAATCAAAGCGGGGTTACCTATCAGTGGAGCAATGGCGCATCGGGCAGTTTTATTGGGTCACTTTCGCCCGGCACATACAGTGTTACTGTTACTAAACCCGATGGATGCACCGCGAGCAGTACTGCTAATGTTCTGGACGGTGGCAGCCCCATACAATTAACCCCCAACAGTACCCATGCTACCTGTGGTAGCTCCAACGGTTCTGCCACCGTAAACGTTTCGTACGGGCAACCGCCCTACAATTACGCGTGGAACACCGGCGCCACAACTCCTGTTATTGCTAACCTTGCCGCCGGCAGCTATCAGGTAACCGTAACTGATGCCAACAACTGCACTGCGTCTGTAATTGTAGCTGTCAGCAACCAGAATGCTCCTGTGGTAAATGTACAGGTTACTCCTGTATCTTGCTTCGGGCAAAGCGATGGTAGCGCCACGGCAAGTGTTACATCCGGCTCATCGCCTTTTACCTACACCTGGAGCCAAGGATCTACCTCGCCTTCTGTAAATAATTTAAGTGCCGGTAATTACGTTTTAACGGTTACGGATGCTTCGGGATGCAAATCCATACAAGTGGTAACCATTCATCAGCCCGCTCCGATTGTGTTGTCGCCTGCTGTAACTGCAACAACCTGCGGAGCAGCCAATGGCAGTATCGTCATCCTTGCACAGGGCGGAAACGGTAACTACCAATTTACTTGGAGCAACGGTAGTACAGGCGAAACCATCGCTAATCTGGCAGCCGGCAATTACAGCGTAACTGCCACTGACTCCAAAGGGTGCACCGCCTCACAATCCTTTACAGTGGGTAGCAGCAGCCCGCCATCGGTGAGTATTACGGTACAATCTCCCGGCACTCCTGTTAGCAACGATGGCAGTATCACGGCTGTTGCATCGGGCGGCACTCCACCTTATACCTATAACTGGAGCAACGGACAAACCGGCCCGGTAGTCACAAACATAGGCCAGGGTATTTATTACCTGACCGTAAACGATGCGGCAGGGTGTGTTACCGTACAGGAAGTGTCAGTATATGTAAGCGGATTGGGTGATGTAAACGAGTTCAGCAGTATAAAAATTTATCCCAATCCATTTACCCAAGAGCTGTACCTGACGGGTTTGCCGGCAGGAGAGCTATGTACTGTGCGGGTTTATGATGCTACCGGCAGGATGGTGCTGGAAACCACATCCCAATACAACACCAAGCTGATTACCGATACATGGTGTGGCGGTGTTTATGTAATTCGTGTAACCGGCTCACGCCAATCAATCACCTACAGAGCGGTGAAACCATAGCCGATCTCTACAACGAGTGTTTTCATGCAACTGCATGTTCATGCTCTGTATAGCTATGTATTACCTTTCAGAAGCATACACTTGCTTTCGTCACAAATATTTGATGAAGCATTGACCTCTGAAGACCGCCTTCAATTATATAGTAATAATTTTTAATATTTGAATCGGACGTTTAGTACTTCCAAGACAATTTTATTTTTTTTAATATACATTCGGGGTGTAGTTGCATTACTCAATGAAATGAACGATGTTTTGCTCTTACCTTGGAGGTTGTGTGGAGTTTAATAGATGTTCCGTATTTCCGCGCCCGCGCCCGTGGCGCGGGCGCGGGATTAAATGTGAACGAGAATATTTGTGTTGTAATTCTGCGAGCCGCCTGCGGTGGCTCGCAGAGTAGTTGAGGCGAAGTCAGGTTGGATGAAGTTCACTGGGCGCGTGCTCCGTGACATCAACTTATTACATTATAATTATTCTTTATACAAATTTTCACGGCAACACCTGCATATCTGTGCTACTCCGCACAAAACAAGGGCTGCCGGAGCGCTTGCCCGGGTGAGGGATGCGTAGGGCGCGAGCGCAGCGAAGCGGTACGAAACGAAGTGGAGGACGGGAGCGACAGCGTACCCCGTAGCAAGCCCGACCCCGCTGCGGCGCGTAGCCCTGCGGAGCACGGCAGCGGGGGCACCCCATGAAAATTAAAACAGGCAATTAATTGTTTCGTAGCGTCTAAACTTATGAAGTGATACACAACGCTGATGTAGAAAAATAACTCAGAATTACCCGATATTTTTAAGGGTATTTAAGTGCCTGTTTCAACTAAAGGATACACCACTTCCCACTTACCCTGTATCAATTTCAGTAAACTGATTTGTGTTGTCCGGAAACGGGCAGCGAAGCCGAGAGCAGTAAAATATTCGTATGCCTTACCAAAATCAGCAGGGGGAATATCGCGCGTAGCTATGGTAATATGCGGATGAAAATTCCGGTTTTCTCTGTGTCTTGTATTGGTAAGTATATCTGCAAAAAAACCTGTCATTGCATCATACAGTGCGTTTAGGGAGGCGTTTTCCATTACATCCACGTAAATAACTCTCTGGTTAAAACACCCAAAACCACTCAGGGTTATCTCAAACGGTTTCAGTGTTTTGTTCACTTCACGCAACTTTTCTTTGAGCTTCAATTCATCATTACTGTCAAAATAAAACGGCGGTATTAACGTAATGTGCGCTGGCGACTTAAGTGCATGTGTGCAGCCATAGCGCTCATGCATGTAGTTTTTAAAATTTTCTATGCGGCTGTTAATCTCCTGCGGACATACGACCGCTGCGTAGTACATACTGCGCATGATAAGAAGTTTTATCTGATGCTTTGCGCTAAATAGAGCATTTGTGCACACTGCGCAAAATCCCAAAAGGTGCAGCCGGGTATTTCCGCCCGGATTGTTACAAATGTTGCGTGTAACTGTTTTCGCAGGCAATCACTTTTATGACGCTGTAGGCGACTTCATCCGGCAGTGTAATATAAATTCCTCATCCTAAGCAGAGACACTGACCCCTGGCAATATCAATTAACAAAGGTAATACATGCTGATACGATGTTTTAAAGAAAAAATCTGTGTGTGAGTGTTTTACGAACTATCTTTGAAGTTGGGAGAATGCAGTTATAGCTGCCGTTACCGAACGGAATGTTCACATCGCATGATGAAATTCAATTCAACGATTGACAGACATCATGGCAAACTTTTCTGAACACAGTGACATTTGCTTCATAAAAAAAGGAGGTACTATGAGCACACTTGCAAAATTCAACGAAACATTCCTCAGCCCGTTCTTCCGCGATTTTTTTGAGGCAGACAATTTTTTTACGCGGTTCGGCAACTACACATTGCCTGCAGCCAACATTTCCGAAAATGACCAATCTTACTGCATTGAACTGGCTGTACCCGGTTTCAAGAAAGAAGATTTTAAAGTAAAGGTGGAGGATGATGTGTTGACCATCAGCGCAGAAACGAAATCAGAAACGAAAGAAGAGAAGAAAGAGTACAGCCGTCGCGAGTACAATTACAGCAGCTTTTCGCGCTCGTTTCGTTTGCCCGATAATGTGAAGGACGATGCAATTAAAGCAAAGTATGAAAACGGCATACTGCAATTAACACTACCGAAATCTGCTCAGCAGGTTACTGCTGCAAAAGAAATCAAAGTAGAATAGTCATTAGCTGTTTTTGCCATACCAGAGGCACGGGATTAATCCCCGTGCCTTTTTTGTAAATATCAATACACAGCAGGCAGCGTTTTTTTCTTTTTCAGATTATCCTGGTCCACATTTACGAGTATAGACCCGAACAACATGCGGCCCACCGCAGGCCCTCCGTACGTTTGGAATACTTTACGCGATATAAGGTTAGATCCGCCAAACTTAAAGGTGGTGTATATCTTTGACCATTCGTAACTGATTTGCGCATCCAGCAAGCTGTAGGTAGGAATGCTGCCGGTAAACTGCGGAGAGCCGCTGAAAAGGAAACCTTGTATCCATTTGTAGTTGACGTTAAAGGAAAAACCTTTCACCTTGCCGATTTTGATATCGCGGCCGCTGATTCCTACATTAAATTTATGTTCGGGCGTATTGAAGGCAGGAATGATGGGGTCTTCTGTGCCGCGCTCGTCCAGACGGTTCCAACTGTAGTTGCCGCTGAAGGCGTAATTATTGATAAAGTAATAGTTGAAGCCTACCGAAGCGCCATAGGTCATTACACGGTTGCGCGCGTTGGCAGCCACGCGGTAAATCTGGCGTATGCTGTAGGTGGTATCAAAAGCACCTCCAAAATTATTGATGGTTCTGTTGAGTAGTGCGCCAATCTGAAAGCCGAGAAAATCGGTGTACCAACTCACGTACGCGCTGCCATCTACATATAATTTATTTTTAATAATTCCTTTGTATCCAGCTTCTAAACTGCGCACTTTCTCCGGCCGCACCGGATCTACGCGAAACCACTTAAGCACGCTCTGGTCGTATGGCGATGTACCCAGATAATCCCGGAAAGATTCTATGGTTACCAACGAGTCAACGCCCGTCAGGTTACCGATAAGGATGGCACGCCCTACATTGTAGTACAAAAACTGGTCTTGCAGGGTTGGGTTGCGCACAGCCGAAGAGAACGACAAACGCACCGTGTGGTTGTTTTTAAATGAATACACTACCGATGCGGCAGGAGTAATGATAGGATCCCACTTGCCATCTGCTTTTTTCCACGGGAAATTCTGATTGCGGTCAAAGCGCACGGTAGCGGTGAGGATTATCGCATGGCTGTCTTTTATCGTAAAACGTTTGTTGGCGCTCAGGTACGCTCCCACTTCCCAGTTCGTAATGCGTCTGCGGGTGAAGTCAAGTACATCAACACTATCTTTTATGGTGTTGTATTCATTCACGCTGAGCGTTTTTTCCTCTCCGCTGTTTTTATGCCGCACCCGGTATGAAATAATCGTATCGCTGAAAATGGTGCCGCGCGAGTAAGGAAAATACATCCGGAAATTCGCGCCGGTGAGAATTTCTAAAAGCGGCTTTTCATCTTCTTTTTTCTTTTTGATGTCCCATTTATACTCGCCCTGCAGGTGAAACATCTTGGAGCGGTCATAGAACATGGTGCCGCCTTCTTCAAAAGCCGTTCGCGAAGTGATAGACCTGAGCGAATCATTAAATGCCTGTGTGCCGGGCACCAGACGGGCTTTGCCACCGAATAGTGTTACAGTATCGGCAAACAGGCGCGCCTGGTCGTGCCAGTATTGCAGCGAGTCGTCATACAGCCGCAAAATAGAGTCATACACCGCCATGGTTTGTGCGATGATGCCGGGCCACTGTGTAGAATCAGATGTTATACTGGCGGGTAACCAGTAATTTTGCAAACCCGGTTTTGTAGGGTCCAAATCATAATTAGGGGCATAGTTGCCGAGCAGTTGGTTTACTTTGCTTTTAGGCGAAGGTATTCCGGCAAGCGGCCAGCCGTTATTCCAGAAAAACTGGTAATCAGCCGCCCATTGCACGATACTTTTCTGCATATCCTGTAATTTGATTGCCGTAAAAACGGCATCGTAAGAATTGCCGGAGTTTTCCATGGTGGTGTAAGCACGGATGTAAAACTTATCGGGCTGAATGATCTCGGCACGCAAATGATGAAACTGAATATCGTTAATGCTGTAGCGATTGTCGCCCTGATATACGGTAGTGCCGTATCCGAAGTTATACGCCACACGCGCCTCGGTCTTTTCGGTTATGCGGTAATGGAGCGCTGTGTTGGCTTTGATGTTACGCACATTGTAATCCAGTACATCCTGCTCTAAATACCCTGTGCGGAATATTTGCCCGAGACCGGGATTCAAACGGCGGCCGTACAGGTCATTAAAGTTAAACGAGTTACGCGTGGGCAACTCGTCACCATAACGGTTCACCGCATCGTAACCTCCGTAGTTAGTGATGGGTTGCCAGCTATTGGTGGCAGCAGCCATGTTGTTAGCCACCCAGTCATCGGCACGCAGGTAACTGAAATTTACTTTGTAGGCAAATTTATCGGTGCCATATTTGTTTTTGAAACTCTGAGCCCAGCGAAGCGCGCCCTCAAAAAGGTTTCGTTCTGCCCCTTTCACATATACCGTCAATCCCGGATAGTAAAATGGATTTTTGGTTTGCAGATTGATGACACCATTGAAGGCATTGGGCCCGTAGAGTGGAGAAGATGCCCCCACAATCAGGTCCGCTTTTTGAATATCTATTTCAGTGGCTCCGGCAAAATTTCCCATGCTGAAATTGAGACCGGGCGCCTGATTGTCTGCCCCGTCCAGAAGCTGAAGCGAGCGCACGGGTGAGGTACTGTTAAATCCACGCGTATTGATGATGACAAAACCGAGCGAGGCGCTGGTCATGTCAACGCCTTTGAGTTTGCCCAGCCCTTCGTAAAAGGTTGCCGATGCCGTTTGCTTAATGTCTTGTAGCCCCATACTCTCAATAGTAAGGGGGCTTTCCTGCTGTTTTTGTGTTATGCGCGTATCCACTATCTCCAGCGTATTGAGCACCTGCTCTGAAGGAACGAGTTTTATAGTAAAAGAGCGTTTTAACCCCTCTGCGGTTTTGATTTCAATTTC
>JANWXI010000068.1 GCA_025057415.1 Chitinophagales bacterium | reverse complement strand
CTCACCGGTACACTCATCTGGTGCTGTACGTTACCTGTACCGCTGATAAAGCGTTGAGCGGTGATGTTGCCGCTGAGAGTACCGCTAAAGCCCGGAGAGAAGTTGTCAATTATTGCACAACTATCAGGAGCGTTACTGAGCAGTTTCACTGTAGCGCCGCTGATTGCAAAATTACCGGATTGTAACCCCAAACTTCTTTTGATATTTAACGTAGAGGGAAAGCCAATACTAACCCCGGCGGTATTGTTGGTTCGTATGTTTTCTACAGTTAAGTAACCCGATATATTCTGAGAAGATACACCAGTCATTGTTGCATAGCCCGTATGCCCGGTTAAATTTGCAAAAGCAGGAGCATTCGGGGCAATCAGGTTGCCGTGTATTTGCAAAGGAGTGGAGGCGGCAGTGATAAAAATATTTACCGAGTCCTTCAGGATAATGTCGCGCGTTGTACCAGGGCCGATGAATATGTGTGGGTTGTTCGGTACGTGCAGAATAATACAGTCATCGGTAGGAGTAGGCACAGCATTTATTACCCAGTTAGCAGCATTGTGCCAATTATTATTTACATAACCATGCCACACCAAAAACTTAGGAGCAGTGAACTCATACGCTCCGATACAAGGAGCCGTAGCAGAGCGGGCTGTTCCGTATCTGTCAACCGTGGTGCTAACAGGCACTCCCGTGCCATTGACGGGGGCATACTCCGCAGGATTAAGATTAATGGTCAAGTTTGCGTTTGTTGGAGATACAAACAGATCGTTCATTAAAGTAGTTAAACCACCCTTGGCGCTATATGAGCCGGGCCCGTTTACAGGAGCTCCATCTATGTGGTTGATATAATTTGTTGTGCCAAGCCGGCTCATGAAACCAGTTTCTTTTCTGGTGACTACATAGTTACGGGCAGCATTGGCAGATACCCATCCCGATGTGTTTATCACCTGTATAGCATAGTGTGCATTGGATGCACCCCATCGGTTATTGTAAAAAATGTTGTTTCGCAGAGAAGTAATCACCGAAAGCGAAGCTCTGCGAAAAGCTGCACTCCCTGCTGCCCCTGATACGGCAGCGCCGTCCACTACAACAGAATTGTAATCTACCACACAGGTGTGCAATGCATTACCGGCCACATCTATCCCCCACAAGTCGTTGTTAGAGGTTGATGACGCACCAAGATACAGCATGTTATTTGTAACAGTGGAGTTGCAACTAACGCCCGATGGATTATCCAGGTATATTCCATAAATACTCCCATTGGGTACAATCGATAGACCATAAACTGTGTTTGCCGTTACCAGAGAGGACCTTCTGCGCACATTTATACCGGTAATATCGCATGCACAGGAGCGGTGCCCGTTATATACAAAGTTGTTCGAGATGGTTACAAGACCCGTAGAAGACGTATATAGGGCTCCGTTGGTAAAGGCATTTAATAGTATCAATTGCGGAATCCCGGAATTAACAGTGTGTATGATGTTGCCGGTAATGTTGAGTGGAGAGTTACCAATACCGGTTTCATGGGTTATACCGCTAGTAGCACCAGTTGGCGAAGAAGAGTTGTTGTTGATTTCATAGGTAGTGTTGTTGTTGATGTTTCCGCTAGCCACAACACCGGTGACCCCACTAAACGAAGTAACCCGGATACCATGACAAAATGCAGTGCCTGTCACGCCCGCATCGGTAGTAAGGTGATGCACAGAGTTATTAGAGATATTTAAAGGCGCTGCTATACCCGATACAGTAGCAACCCACAGTATCCCGTCCAGGCGACAAGGAAACCCTGTAGGGTTAGCCGTGAGAAACCCCACCTCATTGTTCGTACAGTTGAAACTATGCCCCGGGTTTTGTGCCACATAGATAATCCCTTGCAACACACCCAAACTGCTGTTCACCAGATTTTTGATGATGTTGTTTTGAATATTTGCTGACGCATCCCATATATACATGCCCGACATAGTAACGTTAATGGAGGGAGTACCGATAGATCGGATATTTTGCGCATGATTTTGACTCCCCACAATGTTGTTTTGTACAATAGCTGGGTCGTTATCTATTACCTGAATGCCCAAAAACCAACTGCTACCGGTGGGAGTGCCTGAGTGGGCAGTAGCGTTTACATCAACTCCGCCTATTGTATTGTATGATATGTTGCAATTATGTACGATACCCGTTGGAGGACGTGCATTATCTAATATACCGATACTGATGCAGGAATTGGTGCCAGACAGTTTGGTGTTCAGCACAATGGAACCATTAGAAGCATCATGCCCGATAACATTCGGTTTTAATAAGCTACCTACGTCGGTATTACCTCCGTAAACCCCTATGCCGATGAATGGATTGCCATTGCTGATGTTAGCAACATATGTGAGATTAAGATTGCGGATGGTGTTCCCTTTGATACTGTTTGTGGGGCCATTAGCCGCGCGAAGTATGATGGCGCCAAACTGATTTGCGAAATCACCCGTAATGGTGAATGGAGAGCCGCCGCAGAAAGGTGCTGTGCCCCCAATGAAATTATCTTCAATTACAAAACCATTCCCGGAACCAAAGTTTCCGTCAATAATAGAAATAGCCGTAAAAGCATTGTTGGCGGTAGATGTGTAAGTGGATGTTTGATAGAAATGATTACCGGTGATAACAGTGCCGCTGTTATATGCCTGAGAACCAATACCCGCATTAATACCAGCCGGATTGAAGTAATCGTGTATGAAACAATTTTTAATGGTGTTGTTGTTATTTTCTATCGCAGGAGATGTGCCCATTAAATAAAAACCACCCGCAGGCCGGTTCATGCCGGCTGCGCCTACATCCAAACCTTCAAACGTATTGTTGTCGCAACCGGTAGGTCCAATACCATTGATGATATTTATTACAGCATGATTGATACTTACGCAAGACCCGCGCACCAAAAGGTCTTTAAATACATTATTGTTGGCGCTGTTTGTTAACAGAATCGTGCCTGCACTAACTCCCGTATTGCTGTTTATTAAAGTCAGATAACCCAGTCCGTTAAACGTAACATTATCTGCACCGTTCAGTACTATCATATCATTGTTCATGTTTCCGCTGATGGACAAAGGAGGAGGTACGGCGGGAGAAATGTTTACCGTGTAATTGGTTTGATTTAGCACGGCGGGCGCTAGCTCAGTAGTGCTTCCCAGTATGCTTACCGTTAGTACATCGGTGCCACCCGCACCGTTTATTGCATTAAATGCTGCGCCCAATGTGGGGTAAGTTAACGGAGGGTTGAATGGTGGCAAAGTTCCAGCCACCTGTACTTGTGAACTGGCTGGTTCACTTAAATTCAAAATAACCAGTAAGAAAAACAGAGATGATGGAAACTTTTGCATAGACAGGGGCTTTTTTGGCAATACGCGCTATGGCAAATTGTATGCAAATGAATATCCCATACAACAATTAAAATTACAAAGTTCTCATAATCAATATTATTAAATAACAGCAACATATCATTAGGTTTGGGAACATGTATAATTTAGAGGGCACATGCGTTCAATTTTTTGGGCTGTTAATTATCAAAAATAATCCTTCCTCAATCAAAAACTCACATAGTACATATGCAGTTAGAAAAGCAAGCGTAATAGAAAAAAGTTGAAGCAGTTGCTTAGTTACCCCAGTTAAATTTACACTCAAGATTTATCCTGATAATTTGGTAAGAGTGTATGTGATAAGAGTGTATCGAAGTGTCAGAACAAAATTTTAAGATGAAGAGCTTAATGGAACGTGGTGGTAAGTGGGCAGCCCGCCACAGGCGGGCGACCCGAGGGGTAGTATAAGATTTCATGGATGTGCAGTGTGTTCTCGGGCGCAGGGCTATAAGTTTACGAGAATATTTTTTTATGACTCTGCATGCCGCCGCGGGAGGCATGCAGAGTAGTTGCTGTGGAGTTCGGTTGGATGAGGTTTACGAGGCGCACCTTTGGCGCGACCCGTTACATCCCCACATCACATTATAATTATTCTTTATACGAATCGTCACCGCAACTCCTGCTTATATGTGCTGCTTTGTGCAATAGAAGGGCTGCCGGAGCGCTTGCCAGGGTGAGGGATGCGGAGGGCGCGACCATCGGGAGCGGTGCGTAACGCAGTGGAGCACGGGAGCGGCAGCGCACTCCGTAGCAAGCCCGACCCCGCTGCTACGCGTGAGGTACGAGCGCGCCGCAGCGGGGGCACCCCATAATAAAATTAAATCAAGCAATTGGTTACCTCGTAGCGATTTAAATTTTTAACACGAACGTGGAATCTGATACCGGCTTTGCCCGGTATTTTAGGAACGATATTTATGTGCCTATCTCAAAAAAAGATAATTACTGGCGAATAAACAACATCAATTAGCCGGCAACTGCGGCGTGTTCTTCTTACCGAAGTTTACAAAGTCAAACGTCCATCCAGCATAATACAATGCGCCTATGTAAGGCGAGCCGATTGCCTCTATGCGCCGGCGGTTGTAAAGGTTTGATGCGCCCAAACGTACTGTAGAGTACGCTTTCTCAATTTCATAATACACCTGCGCATCTAAAGTGTGAAAACTCGGCACCACCCCATCGCCAAACGGGCTTTGCCATTCGTATGAGGTCACCCACTTGAAGTTTGCGCTAAAGCCGAGCCCTTTCCACACCCGGTTGCCGTTTACGCCTACATTGAATTTGTGCCGGGGCGTGTTGAAACCGGAGAGTATGGTGGTACCGGTGTTTTTCAGGTTTGTGTCATCAATATCTGCGTACGTGTAATTAAAGTAAGGAGTAATGCCCTTACCCACGTAGTACGATACACTTATCACTGCACCCCATGATGGCACCCGTCCATCGCTGTTCACCCAAAGTTGAAATGGACGATAAAAACCGGTCAACACGTTGGTGATGCCGCTCTCTTCGCCGGCCACACCGTTTGATGTGCTATCGGCATTGGGCGATGCCACGCGCGTGAATCCGATAAAGTGGCGGTATATGCTGTAATATGCCGTAAAGTCAATCAAAGCGCGTTTTGATAATTCAGCTCTGTAACCAATTTCAAAAGAAGTAACGCGCTCCGGCCGCAGCGGTTTTACTTTTACAGGTACTAAGGCGGCCGCAGCGGCATCAGCGGCAGAGCCATTCGTAGCGCAGTCGCGCATAATGGCCTCAGCATCGCGCACACTCTTGAGCGTATATAGGTTGTCATATCCGCTCAAATTGCCGATGAGCATTATCCGCCCGATGTCAAGATACAGATATTGATCCTGCAACGTAGGTGTGCGAAATGCCGATGTGGCTGAAAATCGGAACGTGTGGTCGCTGTTTTTTGCCTTGTGGGTATATACCACCGAGCCGCGTGGCGATACCTGTGCGTTGAAATTGGAGTTTTTATCCACTCTTGCCGAACCGATAACTTTCAGCTTACCGTCAAAAAAGCGCTTGGTAGCTTGCAAATATGCCCCCACTTCGTGCACGCGGATTTTTACACCGCCGGTGTCTTCGAATATCGTACCCCGCGAATTAGGCAGATAAATGCGATATGATGCACCGGTGATAATGTCTATCCATTTCACAAAATCCCAGTTGTATTGCCCTTCGGCATGTACCAGGGCACTCTTGTCAAAAAACCTTGTGCCAGTGAGAGAGTTGGGGTCTGATACCAACCGGTTAAAAGTGTCTTTGAACTGTTGTGACCCCGCCGGGTACCAAACTTGCGATGCTGCAGCTACGGCAGCTCTGCGAGCAGAGTCAATTTGCCATTGGTCTATGCAATCGGCACAAAAATCGGTGAGTTGTTCTATAACATCAAAATAAGTGCTGCTGTATGTGGACACATATTTACTCACAGCGGCGCGCGACAGGTACGCGCCTGTCAAACCGATGTTGTAGGAGTTGCCCGCATCTTCAATTGCTGCGTAACTGCGCACAAAAAAGTTTTTGCCGCGCAGTTGCAACATGGGCTGATGAAAGTTGAAGTCCTTAATCTGGTAACGCGCAGTGGCCTGATACACTGCCGTGCCGTATCCAAACTTGTACTGTCCCGTAAACTCCAAATCATCTTTAAACCGATGATGGATACTTGCGGCAAATTTCAAGCTCTTGGCGTTGTAGTCGGCCAGGTCGCGCTCCATGTATCCCGGAGCTTTTACGTTGATAATACCCGGGTTTGCCTTGGGGTTAAAATCGAGCCATCCGTTAAGCTTGATAATGTTGTCTTTGTCCTCTTGTGTAAAATCGGGCCCTACTTCCTTGTATTGGCGCGCCCGCAAAATAGCCGAAAGGTTTACATCGGCCGAAATAGCGCCGTAGCGGTTAAACGAGTCGTCATCGGCTTCCCAGTCGCGCATCTGCAGGTACTCACCCGAAAATTTAAACGCCCATTTATTGTTTTTGCCAAACGTATTTGCATAGCGCAGTTGTGCATCAAAGTAAGGGCCGGGTATTGTAGTGGCGCCCCCTTTGATTTGCAGCGAAAGCCCCTTGTGGTCAAAAGGATTTTTGGTGGACATGCTGATAATCCCCTGCATGGCATTTGCACCGTATAGTGCCGAAGCCGCACCGGATACAATTTCTATATTTTCCAAATCCAGATCATTAGCGCCCACCAGATTACCCACCGGAAAGTTCAGCCCCGGCGCTTCATTGTCCACTCCATCTATATATTGTTTGGTGCGCAGCGAGCGGGTATCGCTAAACCCGCGCAGGTTTATCACTTTAAACCCCGCAGAGGTGGTTACCATATCTATCCCTTTAAAATTACTGATGCTCTGGTAAAAATCGCCCGAAGCTGCGTTTCTGATTTCGCGCGATGTCATCTTCTCTATCTGCACCGGCGCCTCTTTAATGCTCTCTGCCACCCGCGATGACGTCACCACCACCTCGTCCTTAATCGCCAACTCCATGGCAACATTGTACGTTGCCCCGCTCCCAAGCGCCAACTCTCGTTGTATGTAGCCCACGTACGATACGATGATTGCCTTCGCATCAGCGGGTACATCCAGTTTAAAATTTCCGTCAACATCGGTTACTGTACCTGTGGTGGTGCCCTTCACCATCACACCAGCGCCCACAAGCGGCTCTTTTGTAGTGGCGTCAGTAACTTTACCGGTAATGGTGCGCGTTTGTGCATATACACCGGTGAAAAATGTTGCGAGTAAAAGTAGCAGCGAAAAATGTTTCATGTAAGGGGGTTAAGTGCGTGCCGAAAATAGAAAAATAAACAAACGGTAAAATACGTTTTAAAAAAAACATTTCTGAGGCAACTTGTCACACACACTAAACTCATTCCGTCTTAAGTAGATTTTTTGGGGGTGCCCCCGCTGCCAAGCAATGCAAGGCAGCGGGGTCGGGCTGCTTTCGGGGTGCGCTTTCGCTCCCGTGCTCCACTGCGTTGCGCACCGCTTCACTCCGTTCGCGCCCTCCGCATCCCTCACCCGACTCCCGGGCTGCTGAATACAGCCATGCCACATGACCCAACTACCGTCACCTGCACTGTCCGGAACAAAAACATCACAGATTACTCACAATACAACGAGTTTTTCAGAAAAGTCCGATATCGGGAACTATTAATCGCAATGTGCAGCAGAAAACTGATGTGGTTATATTGCAATGTGAGTGAAGCGTTCCCGATGCAGCCCCCAAAAAACATTAATTATTTTATTTATTAACTTTTTTTGCCAACTCAATACCGGGCTTAAAACGAGCAACTTTTCGCGCTTTGATGATGACCTCTTTGCCCGTTTTAGGATTGCGCCCTTTGCGGGGAGCGCGCTTTACCACCGAAAATGACCCGAAACCCACCAACGTAACTTTGCCGCCTTTAGCAAGTGTTTGTGATATAGCATTTATGACCGACTCCACCGCATCTCCTGCCTGCTTTTTACTCAACTTTGCGTCTCTTGCTACTCTTTCTATCAGTGTGGTCTTATTCATTATCGGATAATTAACGGTTAACAAATCTGAAACAAATATAGAGCGCATACCGCTGTGTGCAACCATTTAAATTGCGCTGTGGATAATTGTGTTATTAGTCGTAAATGTTTTTTATTTGAAGAACCATTACTCGGCAACCATATTAACCTGCAACCATGAAAAAGTACTTATTGTTTCTTGCTATTACACTAGGGGGGATTACGCTGGTGTGTTCGTGCAGCCGCAATAAAATTACGTGCCCCACGTATGCCGACAGTTTTCCTGATAAGAAAAAGAAAACCGAAAACAAACCGCAGTTACCCAAACCCACCAAACCCAAAAGCGGCGTATTGCCCAAAGGATACGGAAAGTGATCCGAGAGCATAGCCATCCCAGCCGGTTTGTTTACTTAATTCCAACGATGTTTTCCAATTTCGCCACGTGAGGATTTTGTTTCTAACACCTTACCCGCGCGACTCTGCCCCATCGCAGCGCTTTCGGTTTGAGCATTACTATCCCTACCTGGAGCGAAAAAACATTGTCTATCACATAGAGCCGTTTTTAGACCAGCGGGCATGGGACGTGTTGTACCAAAAAGGGAAATGGCTGCAAAAGGGGCTTGCCATTCTACGGGGTTTTCTGCGCAGAGCTATGTGTTTGTTTCGCCTGCATCATTACGATTATGTGTTCATACACCGCGAGGCATCTCCGCTCGGCCCCCCCGTTTTTGAATGGCTCATTGCCAAAGCATTCAAAAAAAAATATATTTATGATTTTGACGATGCGATATGGCTCCCCAATGCTTCGGATGCAAACCGGTTTATCTCATCGCTCAAGTGGTATCACAAAACTTCATCTGTTTGCCGCTGGGCGCACACCGTTTCTGCCGGTAATGATTTTCTGGCGGCATACGCCCGCCGGTTCAATCCACAGGTGACGGTAATTCCCACCGTAGTGAATACCGAAACGGTTTACAAACACCTGAAAAATCAGCGCACCGATGAAATTGTAATCGGTTGGACGGGCACACACTCCACCATACGTTTTTTAGAGCCGCTCATCCCCATGCTGCTGCGGCTTTGCCGCTCCCTGCGCGCAAAACTGCTCGTGATTGCCGACAGGCGCCCCGATATAGAGGACGAAAACTTCGAATTCGTAAAATGGAACAAAGCAACCGAAGCCGAAGACGTACTGCGCATGAACATCGGCATCATGCCGCTAGCCGATGATGACTGGAGCCGCGGCAAGTGCGGGTTCAAAGCCATACAGTACATGGCGCTGGGGATTCCGGCTGTGGCCTCACCGGTGGGGGTAAACACACAAATTATTGACCACGGCATCAACGGCTACCTGTGCCGTACCGAAGAAGAATGGGAGCATGCCATCCGCACATTGGCGGGTGATGCCTCTCTGCGCGAAAAAGCAGGTATCGCTGCCAGAGAAAAAATTTGTGCCAAGTACTCGGTACACGCCTGGGCCGACAGCTTCATAGCGCTGTTTACACAAGCAGAAAAGCTATAGAAAAACGCAATTCAGTTTTCCGTTTATTTTCGCATTACCGTAAATACACCGTATGTTTCGATACATCGCTTTTCCTATAATTCTGCTGATAATTTGCTCGTGTAATAACACGTCCAACAACACCCCCAACCACTCCACAGCGCCCCCGCCTAAAGAAATTCCGTTTACGGCAGGTATGTTGTCATCTAAAACCGACTACGTTTGCGGCATGGAACTGCGCGATGGTGGCATAGCTGATACTGCTCATTACGATGGCAAAATTTACGGCTTTTGTCACAGCGACTGCAAAAAAGAATTTCTCAAAGCCCCTCTGCAATATCTGAGTGCCGCAAAATAGTGGAGTATGCCAAATAGTAAAATCACAGGCGTAGGCATGTATGTGCCGGAGCAGGTTGTAACCAATGACGACCTCGCAAAGCTCATGAACACCTCTGACGAGTGGATTACCGAACGCACAGGCATTAAGGAAAGACGTTTTTTTAAAGAAGGAGTGGACACGGTATCCGGCATGGGCGCCCGTGCCGCAGAGCAAGCCCTTCAGCGCGCCGGCAAAACCCCACAGGATGTTGACTTCATTGTATTTGCCACTTTAAGTTCTGATTACAACTTCCCGGGCAGCGGAGTGCTGCTGCAGCGCACACTGCCTTTCAGGCAAATCGGGGCATTGGATGTGCGCGCGCAGTGCAGCGGCTTTATTTATGGTTTGAGCGTAGCCGACCAATACATAAAAACCGGCATGTACAAAACCATACTGGTAGTTGGCAGCGAGGTACAGAGCAATGTATTTGAACTGAGCGACCGGGGGAGAAACATGTCGGTAATATTTGGCGATGGGGCAGGGGCGGTGGTATTAGAAGCAACGGATGAACCGGGTAAAGGCATCCTGCATACGGTGCTTCACAGCGATGGCCACTTTGCAGAGGAGCTTTACTTAGAGCACCCCGGCAGCAGGCGCAAACAACGTTTTAGCCCCGATATGATTGAAAAAGGTGAACTTCTGCCGTACATGAACGGCAAACAGGTGTTTATGAACGCCGTAAAGTATTTTCCGGAGGTCATCCGCGAGGCGCTAGCAGTGTGTAACCTAACCGAGGCGGATATTGATTTGCTTATACCGCATCAGGCAAATGCCCGCATCACGGCAGCCATACAAAAAGAACTGAACCTTCCTGATGAAAAAGTAGTAAGTAACATTCATAAATACGGTAACACTACGGCGGCATCTATCCCCATTGCACTTTGCGAAGCATGGGAGGAAGGCCGTGTGCACGACAACGACCTGATTTGCATGGCTGCTTTCGGCTCAGGGTTTATGTGGGCAAGCGCATTGGTGCGCTGGTAAAACTTTGGGGGAATGCTCAGCGCTTTACGAAGCTAATCTGACACATGATGTTTTTCTGTTTTCTAAATGTTGTATGTAGCATTACACAACACAAGGTTTAGTGTTGTATTGTGTTTACATCAACAACACAAGTTGTGTCGCAGAGTTAAATCATGTATTCTTTTGTTGGAGTCGCACCTCAGAAGCGGTGAGGTTGTAACTCATCCAAGGGAAGAACGTAGATTCTAAATTCAGGGTATTTTGTCCCATTTCATGAAACTGCATGCTTGTACAGACGCATATCGCCCGGGGGCGGTATGCACGCGTAACGCCCGCAGTCCGCGCCCGCGCAATAGGCGCGGGCGCGGCGAGGACTTGGAGCGGGCCAGCCAGACCCCGCAGCCCCGCGTAGCTTTGCGGAGTGGGGCGGCGGGGGCACCCCCCAAAAAACATTTTACTGTATAATCATCATGATAAGTGGCTGCGCGGATTTTTATTGTGGGAAAGTAAAGCGCAGGTAGTGGATTTTTCGGCCGTTGGCGATGTGTTGTTTTTCGTAAAAGGTAAGGATGGAGAGTTCGGGAAAATCGGGTGGGCTGGAGTGGATGTCTTCTTTACAATATTGTATAACTGCACCGGCTTCGAGGGCGGTTTCGCAAGAGAAACGGAAGAGGTTCGCATCGTCTGTTTTGAGGTGGATGATGCCGCCGGGCGAGAGGATTTCGCGGTATCTGGCAAGAAAACCCGGCGCTGTGAGGCGGTGCTTGGCATCGCTCTTGCGGGGGAATGGGTCGGGGAAGGTAATCCAGATTTCGTTTACTTCGCGGGGGGAGAAGAAATGTAAAATATTTTCAATACGAAAACGGGCGAATGCCGCGTTGCGCAGGCTGTTTTCCAATGCGTACCGGGCGCCTGTGTAAATGCGCGCGCCTTTGATGTCAACTCCTACGAAGTTTACATTGGGGTACAGGGTAGCGAGGGCAATAGTGTAGTCGCCTTTGCCGCAGGCAAGCTCGAGCACCAACGGGTTGTTGTTTTGAAAAACGAGCTCTCGCCACTTACCTTTCAGTTGCAACGGCTCCTGCCGGCAGTTGAGCAAAACGGGCTGCGTGTAGTGCGGGTTCTGGAAAACGTTCGGGAAAGCAGCCACCGAATTGATTTTATACATTTTTGCTTTGCCCATGCGGCAAAGTTACATCGTTTGCATGTTAAGAGGCAACGGATAGTTTTCGTATAGCGTCATGTTAAATATATATGTTATGAAATTTCTTCCGTTATCGGTTTTGATGTGCCTTGTGGCATTTGTGCGGGCACAATCGCCAATACCCAACCACAGTTTTGAGATGTGGGACTTTCAGCCGCGCCTGCTAATGTGGGAGAACAACAGTTATCCGCTCACATTGCCCCCTTATGACCCGTATATTATCCGCAAAGACACACAGGCGTTCTCGGGGCAATTTGCGGCTACATTTGTCGGTAACGGCGTGCTGAAACCCTGGGCTCGCACTACTTTTCCGGTATCTGTACAGTATCAATCGCTTTCGGCATGGGTTAAGTATTCGTTCCCGCCTTGTGTAAACGTCCCGTCATTTATTGAAAAAGACACTGTAAGCATTACGGTAGAGATGCTGAATGGCACAACGGTTGTGGGGCAAGGAAAATGGTCCGCATCCTCTATCATGGGCAATCCAAATTACCATAAAATCAACATCATTATCAATTATACATCGAACACGTTTGACAGTTGCCGCATTACGATACAAGGCGGGCGCATTTACGGGGGTTGCGGTATCATAGCCCAATCGACATGGTTTACGGTGGACAGCCTTTCGTTGAGCACCACGGGATGTATTGATACTTCGCAGATAGATCCGGGGGCTATATGCCCCGGGGCGTATATTCCGGTGTGTGGCTGTAACGGGATTACTTACAATAATAGTTGTGAGGCAATGTATTACGGGGGGGTAACGTCATGGACAAACGGTCTGTGCAGCCAGTCATTGTGTATAGCCAATTTTAATTACCAGATTTCAAACAATACAGTTACATTCACCAACCTGTCCAACGGGCACGGTTTGGGTAGCTGGTATTGGAATTTTGGGAATGGGATTACAAGCACTGTGCAAAATCCGGTTATCACGCTTGCGCCCGGTACTTACACGGTTTGTTTAAAAGCGCAATATACAATTGGGCAGAACGTCTGTATTGACAGCACCTGCAAAACCATTGTAATACCCTATAGTTGCATTGACTCATCTCAGTTGTGCCCATCCTGTAATTGCCCGCAGGTGTATATGCCGGTATGCGGTTGCGATGGGGTGACGTACATGAACACCTGTTATGCACAAAAGCACGGGGGTGTAACGTATTGGTACAACGGTTTTTGTAATTACGTACAGAACTGTCACGCTGATTTCAGTTATCAGGTGAGCGGTACGAATGTCAGTTTCACAAACCTATCTACCGGAAGCGGCAATGCTGCCTGGAGTTGGAATTTTGGAGACAACAGCGGCTCAACGCTTCAACATCCGACACACACGTTTGCCCCCGGAACGTATCAGGTTTGTCTGTATGTGGCATACACAGCGCAATCATCAACCTGCGTAGATACGGTGTGCAAGACGATTACCGTACAGGGAAACTCTTCGTGTATTGACTCATCGTTGATATGCGCCACGTGTCCGTGTCCGTTTGTTTATCAACCGGTGTGCGGTTGTGACGGAATAACGTATGACAACTCATGTTTTGCCACGAATGCGGGGGTTACTTCATACATGGAGGGGCCTTGCCCCTCGCCCGGCGGAACCTGCTCCGTAAGTTTTCAATACACAGCGCAGGGTACAACGGTACAATTTAATTCCACACACACGGCCGCCCAGGTAACGGCTTACCTGTGGAATTTTGGCGATGGGCATTTCAGCAACCAGCAAAACCCGTCACACACTTACGCATCGCCCGGTTGGTATCAGGTGTGTGTTACCTTTTCGGGAAAGGATTCTTTGGGGAATAGTTGTGTGGATACACTCTGCAAAAACATTTATGCCCACAATGGCTGTATTGACTCGGCTCAGATATGCCCGGTTCCAAGCACATGCTGCAGCATGCCGCCTGTGCCCCAGTGGGTGTGCGGATGCGACATGGTCACTTACCCTGATTCTTGCCATGCCAAGAAGGTAGGCGGTGTCATCAGTTTTACAAATGGTCCATGTATCATCATTCACACAGATTTTTATGAAGCAAGCCGCGATGTAGAAATATCGCCCAACCCCACTCAGTACTACCTGCGCGTATCGGGTCGGTTACCGCTGGCGGGCAAGGTTTGCATACTCAACATGTTGGGGGATGTGGTACAATGTGTGGATGCCGCATCGTTGCAAAGTGTTACCTTGCCTGTTTCGGATTTGCCGTCCGGTGTGTATTTAATAAGCGCTGTTACCCGGGGCGGAACCGTTACCGAGCGATGGCTCAAATGGTAGATTATTTACCGAGGTAAAGCTCCTCGTTCCCTTTGCGAAGTTTTAGCGCTTTGGGCGTAAGGTCTAATATGCGGTAAATGCGGGCGGTAGTGGCGCTGTCATCGCGCAGTTGCAGGTCCTCTTCGCTATTGATGAGTTGCCACTCGCCTTTGGTCATAAACGGAGTGATGACCGTATCTAACCAGCGCAGCGTGTCGTAGTCGAGGATGTACTGGCTGTTGATGGTATCGTAGCCAAGCGTATCAACTTTTATCAGAGAGTCGGGGTAGAAGGTATAAACTTTCCAGGTTTCGGTAAAGCGGTTGTCGTTATCAATCGTAAGTTGGTAAAACCGGAACGTGGTGTCAAAATAGAGAGTTTGGTCTTTGCCGTCGTAGAGGTAGCGGTTGAGTTTCCACACGCCGGTGAGCTTTTTGATAAATGCGGTTTTGTTGCAGGCAATGGCGAGCACAACAAGTACTGCCGCAGCGAAGATGGTCTTTTTCACGTGAATTAATTTTACGGATTTAAAATATATATTAAATATCTAAAGTGTCCATATAAAGTTGAGAGGTGTCGGTGCGAAGTTGCACGTGGTCGCGGGTTAAGTTAAAGATGGTGAATTTGCGTTTGGCGGTTTTCAGAGTGCTGTCGGGCAGTGAGAGGTACTGATGCTCGAGCACCAGGCGCTCGTTGTTTTGTTCAAAGTAGTAACTGCCGTTGATGATGTTTGTATCGGGGTTGGTGTAGAACTCGGTAAAGTTGCCGTCTTTGGTAAAGGTGATGCGGTAGTTCGGATAGCGGCTGTTGAACAGAGCAGTTTTGTCAACGTTATACAACAGATACTTGTACACACGCCATGTGGCGTTGAGGTTTTCTTTATATATTTTTTCCTTGTTGCATCCCAAAACGAAAGCGGTAATCGCCACGGCAAAGAGGTATTTTTTCATGGATTGGGTTTTAGTAAACAGCCCCGAAAATAAAGAAAGTTTGCAATAGCACATGGAGCAGGTAAAATTTATGTTAATGATTCAAACATACCGGTGCTTTTGTTTTTGCGTACGTTGTCCCAGGCAAAGTATCTGCCGTTCATCACCACATACACGCCCGCGGGTAATGTTTGCACAAAAGCGAGGGCGGCCCCGAGATTAAAAAGCCCGTCGCTGCTGCCGAATTTGTAAGGTACCATGGCGCCCGTCAGTACAATGGTTTTTGATAAGTGGGCCATACCTAAGTGGCGCGCGGTGATTTCCATTGTATCGGTTCCGTGGGTGATGACAATTTTATCTTCTGCGCAGCTTTTGCAGTGGTTGAGGATAATGTCGCGGTCGGCATCGGTCATTTCTAAACTGTCAATCATCATCAACGTGCGCACCTGTACCTGCAGGTTGCAGCGACCCAACCGGAGTATTTCGGGTACGTGGGTGTCTTTAAAGAATAACCTGCCGCTTAGCTCATCGTATTCTTTATCAAATGTGCCACCCGTAACAAGTATTTTGATGCGCATGGTTACAGGGCGCAATATGCTGCACGATGCCGGAAATAGAAAAGCACATTTCCACGCCGGCGCTGTGCAGTAGAGTGCACAACTTACAAGATGCCTGTATTACCTGATAGTATGTCGCCTGTAATTAAACTCTGAAAGAAGTTGACTAAAGCCAAACAAATCGTAGATTTGGTAATAAAATTAACTGTATGAAGAAATATAAGCTGCTATGTATGGCGATTATTTTTTGTGCCGGGCTGAGGGCACAGCCGCCGCAGAGTTTTAACTATCAGGCCGTTGCCCGCAATGCTAACGGTAATGTGATAGCGAACCAAAACATATTAGTTAGATTTACTATACGAAACGCGCAAAGCGGAGGATCGCTGTTGTATCAGGAGACCCACGCAGTAACTACGAATGTTTATGGGTTGTTTACGGCAGCCGTTGGCTCGGGGTCTACGTCGGTGGCATCACCGCCGTTTACTTCCATTAACTGGGGTGGCGGAGCGCGGTATCTACAAGTAGAAGTTGACTACACCGGAGCAGGAAATGCTTTTGTTGATATGGGGACCAGTCAATTGCTCAGTGTGCCGTATGCGCTGTATGCCGCCAACGGCGGCGGTGGAGGGGCTACAGGGCCTACAGGACCCACCGGACCTGCCGGAGCGAATGGCGCAACCGGCGCCACGGGAGCAACAGGCCCTGCGGGAAATACCGGACCCACAGGTCCAACGGGCGCTACCGGTCCGAATGGAGTTACCGGAACTACGGGACCCACAGGTGCAACAGGCCAAGCCGGCTCTACCGGCGCAACGGGACCCGCCGGGCCTACCGGCGCAACAGGGCCTACAGGTGTAACGGGAGCTACCGGCCCAACCGGCCCGGCCGGGAGTGGTTCTAATTTCAACAATGTTACGGTTGATTTTGGCACGAGCTCGCTTACACTTACACCCACGGGCAGCGGCGGTACCTACACTACGTTGCCGGGATTATCGCGCACTATTACTCTAACCGGAACGGCTAAGGTGATGGTAACGGTACAGGGCAGCGCGCAGATAACCGGCTCAGGAGTTACGTACGCGGCATACAGCGTGGGCATTCTTAACAACGGAACGCTTGTGCCGCAAGGGGGTACGGCTTATCAGGTGATTTTGACCAATTCGGCAGTGGCAAATACCTTCGACCATTTTTACACGCAAACGTTACTTACACTTGGTGCAGGCACCTATACTATTTCGGCCGGGGCGAGGCCTGAGTCCACCGGTGGTTCAAATCTGACCGTGAGCGGAGGTAATGGTTCCCCATTACAGGCGAGCATGATAATTCAGATATTTCCGCAATGAGAGGACGTGTGTTGAGAGATGCGGGAGTTTATTGCATGATATGTAAATGCAACGAAAGGCAACATAGAGGCGAAACGGAGAGCCGGGTGTGAGGGGGAAGTAACAGGGGGTGCGTTGAGATGATTCGGGGAGTTGGTGCGAGCCGCCTGCGGCGGCTCGCAAAGTTGTGGTTTTGAAGTTTGGATTACGGTGATTTTCGGGGC
>JANWXI010000067.1 GCA_025057415.1 Chitinophagales bacterium | reverse complement strand
GCCGCCGGGGCGGGTTTTTTTTTTATCTCAATTTTTTGCATTTGGGGGCGCCCCCCGGCCTCCTGCCGGCCGCGCCACAAAGCCCAGACACTACACACAATTTTCTCTACATGTTACTAAATACATTTACTGCATTGCGCATGCTACAACGTACCGGATAAACACCTCAAGGTTTTTGCTTACGGGCGCATAGTGTATATTTAACCATCCGGAAAGGAAATTACCACTACGTGCAGTACCGATTTGTTACAGTGGAGGGAGCCATCGGAGCGGGCAAAACTACCCTCGCCACCATGCTCGCGCGCGATTACAACGCGCACCTCATTTTAGAGCAGTTTGAAAACAACCCTTTTCTGCCGAAATTCTATGCCGATAAGGAACGGTACGCCTTTCCGGTTGAACTGTACTTTATGGCAGAACGCTACCAGCACCTGAAACAGCTCCTCAGCCAGTCAGACATATTCAAATCATTTACCATATCTGATTTTTTGTTTCAAAAGAGTTTGATTTTTGCCATTCAGAACCTGAACGATGATGAGGAAAAGCTATACCGTACGCTGTTTGACATCATCAACCCTTCGCTGCCAAAACCCGATTTGATTGTGTATCTGCACGCGCCGGTTTCTAAATTGCTGCAAAACATCAAAAAGCGCGGCCGCCCCTACGAACAACAGATAAGCCCCGAGTATTTAGAGAACATACAGGCGGCGTATATGAGTTATTTCCGCTCGCTCACCGGGCAGCGCATTGTGTTGGTAGATTGCACCCGATTAGATTGGATAGCCCGCCCCGAAGATTATATTTTTATGAAAAACTTGCTGGAGCAGCCGTACGAGCCGGGCATACATTACCGCTGATTGTCATTGCTACTTGAGAATTTTTCGCGCTATCAACTCTTTCATGATTTCGTTGGTGCCGGCATAGATGCGCTGCACGCGCGCATCGGCCCAGGCGCGGGCTACATCGTACTCCCATATATAACCGTAGCCGCCGTGCAGTTGCAGGCACTCATCGGCTACCTTGCTCTGCAAGTCGGTGAGCCAGTATTTAGCCATGGAGGCAGTGGCCTGGTCCAGTTTCTTTTCGCAGTGCAGGGCTACACAGTGGTCGGCAAACACGCGCCCGATGGTTACCTCGGTGGCTACCTCTGCCAGTTTAAAGCGCGTATTCTGGAACTCGGCTATCGGTTTACCAAAGGCGTGGCGCTCTTTGGTGTAGCGCGTGGTTTTTTCGAGCACGCCCTCGGCAGCCGCAATAGCCGCCAGCGCCACCACGAGCCGCTCCTGCGATAGTTCTGTCATCATGTATTTGAAGCCCTCGCCTTCGTTGCCGAGGAGGTTTTCTTTGGGCACCTCCACATTTTCAAAAAACAGCTCGCAGGTATCCTGAGCATGCAAACCGATTTTTTCGAACGGCTTGCCCTTAGTGAAGCCCTTCATGGTACTATCAATCACCAGCATGGAAATGCCTTTGGCGCCCTGGGTGGGGTCGGTTTTCACGGCAACCACTACCACATCGCTCAGATAGCCGTTGGTGATAAAGGTTTTGGAGCCGTTTACGAGGTAATAGCCGCCTTTGTCAATGGCTGTGGTACGGATGTTTTGGAGGTCGCTGCCCGCGCCCGGCTCAGTCATGGCGATGGCGCCAATGTATTCACCGGTAACCATTTTGGGCAGGTATTTCTGCTTGAGCGCCTCGCTGCCGTAGTGCTCCAGGTAAGGCGTAACGATATCGGTGTGAAGCGGATAACCCACGGCAGGGCCGGCAGCGCCGGTGCGCGCCAGTTCTTCGGTAATGATGGCGTTATAGCGAAAATCTTTAATACCAAGACCGCCGTATTTTTCGTCAACCTGCAGGCACAGATAGCCGGCTTCGCCAAAGCGCAGCCAGCTTTCGCGGCTCACCATCTGGTTTTTCTCCCATTGAGCGTTGTGAGGGGTTACTTCACGGGCGATGAAATCGCGCACGCTCTGCGCAAAAAGAAGATGCTCGGGGGTGTAAAGAGGGCGGTGCATGGGAGAGAGATTGGGGTGCAATGATAGCGGTAATGGCTAAAATTACACAAGAGAGCTAAGCAGGGGTGAATAAAATTTGTCCTACTTAAAATAAAACGGTAATATTTTTAACTTCACGGTACATATAAGCTACTGACGGAGTTTGTAGATTTTACTCCTAGTTTCATAAAAGCACAACAAATGGGTACAAAGAAAATTTTAGGAATAGACCTGGGTGTTACTTCTATCGGCTGGGCGCTTATTAAGGAAGAAAATGAAAAACCGACTGATATTATTGGAACAGGCGTAAGAATTATTCCATTGGATAATGAAGAGAACGATGAGTTTACCAGAGGTAATGCCATCAGCAAAAATCAAAAAAGAACCCAAAAAAGAACCTCGCGAAAAGTATATTACCGGTACGTTTTGCGCAGAAAGGCGCTCACAGAGGAGTTGAAGAAGAAAAATATGTTTGATGCTGCGCTTTTCAAACTGCCGAAACTGACCCTTTGGGAGCTGCGCGCAAAAGCTGTGACCGAAAAAATCAGTTTAACGGAGTTAGGGCGCGTATTGTATCATTTGAACCAAAAAAGAGGATACAAATCGGGCAGGAGCGAAGCCAATGCCGATAAAAAAGATACTGCGTACGTAGCTGAAATAAAAAGCAGGCATCAACAGCTCCAAGCGGAAGGTAAAACAATAGGCCAAATGTTTTTTGAAAAACTCTCCCAAAACCGGCACTACCGCATCAAACAGCAGGTATTTCCCAGAGAGGCCTACCAGCAAGAATTTGACGCTATCATGAAAAAGCAGCAGGAATTCTACCCCGAAATATTGACGGATGAGTTTATTTCACATATTAAAAACGAAATTATCTACTATCAGCGCAAACTCAAATCGCAAAAAGGATTGGTGAGCGTATGTGAGTTTGAAGGATTTCATACCTTAAACAAAGAAGGAAAACAAATTTTCAGCGGACCCAAAGTGGCGCACAGAAGCAATCCCATATTTCAAGTTGAAAAGATATGGGAAAGCATCAACAACATCAGCATCAAAGATAAGCGAAACAACGAGTTCCCTATCAGCACAGAGCAAAAGCAGGCCATTTTTGAATACTTAGACAATCACGAGAAACTTTCACAAGCTGAGTTGTTTAAAATGCTGGGCATCAAAGAAAAATCGGGGTGGTATGGTAATAAAATGCTCAGTAAAGGCATACCGGGCAATACAACCAAAGCGCTCATACGAAAAGCCCTTGAAAATAAAAAACTGGAGGAGCCATTACTACAATTTAATCTAACTACTATTAAAACCGCAACCCTTACATATCAATACGACCCGGGCAGTGGCGAAGTAATCAATGAATTGGAAGGAGAAATCATCCACCCCGACTTCATTCATGAGCCGCTATATAAACTATGGCATACGATTTATTCTATACAGGACGAGAAAGAATGTAAAAATGCGCTGATAAAAAAGTTTATGTTGGATGACGAAACCGCTGAGCGCCTGGCAAATATTGATTTCGGTAAAATGTCGTATGGCAACAAATCTGTCAAAGCCATTCGGAAGATTTTACCTTACCTGATGAAGGGATATAAATACAGCGAGGCGGCTTCTCTGGCCGGATATAACCATTCTGCCTCTCTCACCAAAGAACAGACGGCAGCCAAACAGTTGCTCGATAAAATCCCCCTATTAAAAAAGAACGCGTTGCGCCAACCGGTGGTGGAAAAAATTTTAAACCAACTCATCCATATTGTTAACGATATTATAGACGAAAACCGGGGATGGGTCAGCAAAGAAGAACGCAACAACGGGCAATTTGAAATTCGCATTGAATTAGCCAGAGAATTGAAACAAAGCAAAGATGAGCGCAACGAAACTTTTAAAAACATAAATAGAATAGAACGAGAAAATATCGAAATAGAAAAGCAGCTTCAGGAACTGGGTGTAAGAGCCACCCGAAAAAATATAATAAAGTACCGTCTGTACTGCGAAATCAACGGCAAGGATAAAAAACTCAATGCAATATGCATTTATACAGGCAAGCCCATTTCCCTTACTGATGCTCTTCTGGGGAACGAAATAGATGTGGAACATATTATACCCAAATCGCTTTTGTTTGATGACTCTCAAAGCAACAAAACGCTCACCTTTCGTTGGGTCAACCAAGAAAAAGGCGACCGTACGGCCTACGATTACATGGCTTCAAAAGGAGAAGTTGCTTTAAGGGAATATATTGAACGGGTTGATATGCTTTACAAAAACAAAATTATAAGCAAAGCCAAGAGAGATAAACTGCTTATGCCTGCTGATAAAATTCCAAAAGATTTCATTGAACGGCAATTCCGGCAAACGCAATATATTTCCCGAAAAGCGCGCGAAATACTCGGCCAAGTAGCCAAAAATGTGTGGGCTACTTCCGGTAGCGTTACAGAATACTTACGAAGATTATGGGGCTGGGACGATGTATTGCTCAATTTACAGATGGCACGTATCCGGGATATCATCACGAATCCCTTAGAACAGGGCATCACTGAAATAATCGAATGGGAAACGCACGACGGTCAAAAGCATAAAAAGGAAGTAATCAAAGGGTGGACAAAACGCGATGATCACCGTCATCATGCAATAGACGCCCTCGTGGTTGCCTGCACAAAACAGGGGTATATACAGCGCCTTAATACACTAAGCGCCCAAGGGACACGCGAGGAATTAAATAAAACAGTAAACGAGCGAAGAGTAGAGTTTCGGGAATCCCTATCGCTTTTAGATAAATACTTTATATTACAAACCCCCTTTAGTACGAAAGATGTACAAGAAAAAGTTCGCAACATCATCGTTTCGTTTAAGCCAGGGAAAAAGGTGGCTGTTTTCGGAAAGCGCTACATCCGTAAAAACGGCAAGCGGATTAAAGTTCAAGACAAAATATTAGTTCCCAGAGGCCCTTTGAGTGAAGAGAGTGTTTATGGTAAAATTAAAATTGTGGATACCGATAAATACGGTAAACCGATAAAACATCCCGTAAAATATCTCTTTGAAAACCCACATCTCATCTTCAAAACCAATATTAAAGAGTTAGTCGAAAAGTGCTTGGCGGAGTTTAACTTTGACGTAAAAATGGCGTTGCAATCATTGAAAAAAGCCCCTATTTACTTAGACAAAGAGAACCCTACCCCGCTAGAATACGCTACTTGTTTTAGAGAGGAGTACGTTATCAAATATCCGCTCGAAAGCATCAAGGAGAAAGATGTGATTTATATTATAGATAAGGCCGTACGCGAAGCGGTAGCGGGTCGATTGAAACAATATGCAGGCAAAGAAAAAGAAGCGTTCAAAGAGCCGCTCTATCTGGATAAAGACCAAAATGTACAAATCAGGACCGTCAGAATGATGACGGGGCTTTCGGCTGTAGAACCCGTTAAATACAACGAAAACGGAGACCCCATTGCATTTGTAAAACCTTCCAACAACCACCACATTGCAATATACATAGATGAAAACGGGAACAAAGTGCCGCATCTGTGCACTTTCTGGCATGCCGTAGAAAGGAAAAAATACGGTTTACCTGTTGTGATTGACGATCCGCGGAAAGTTTGGGACACAATATTTAAAAATAAAGATGACCTCCCACAGGCATTCCTGCAAAAACTACCCAAAGATGGTTGGACACTCCATACAAAGTTTGAGCAAAATGAAATATTCCATATACCTCGTAAACCCGAAAGCGCTGACGGTGCAACTACAAAGGCAAGCAAAAGTAGTGATAATGATGTAGATACATTTGACTTATACAGAGTTCAGAAGTTATTTTATAATGGAAAGCAACTGGAAATATATTTCAGACAAATTTTTGAAACGCAATTGGACGACACCGCTAATTCGCGTAAGCTGTTGAAATTTTACCCTGTTAAAAGTATCTCTGCACTTGAGTGGTTAAATCCAGTGAAGTTACAAATTAACCGCTTAGGCGAGATAGTAAAAAATTAAGGGCGAGTTACCCCGCCCTGTCTGTTTACACAACGGTCATAAAGACCTTATTGTGATTAGCTTCGGTGCAATAATAACATAATTTACGCATTCAAAAAACAGCACCCTTGTTTTTTGCCTGGTTATGTTATGAATCTCTGCGGGAGGTATAATGTGTTGCCGTTTTCAGGATAAAATTTTTCTTATCCATGAAATATTATAAATGCACTTATAATTTTTCATGGTATTATCATTGCGATAAGCAATTTCATTCGTTTTTATTTTCCGCGGTATATGTCATCTCGACCGCTATGCCAAAACCGGAATACCTTACCGATGGCGGTCTCAAAGACAGCTTGGGTCCTGAACACAACACGCCACTTGCCGAAACGCCGCCGCCCGGGTTTGCGATGCTCATTGCATCAATACCGCCTTCGCTAAAGACCCGGCAACTGATACCCCAATTATCGGAAGGGGTATGGCAAGTTTCCCGACAGACGGCTGTGACGTATCCCCACTCCGGCCGATAGCCGCGGCAGGGTAGTTTGCGCGAACTTCATTAGGTTTGCAGTATCCATGAAAAATAGTAAATTTGCTTACAAATTTTCATGGTAACATGATAGAGAGAGACGCGCAAAAAGACGTTGAAAAACTCCTCCGGCAGTTTCCGGCTGTAGTCATCGGTGGCGCCCGGCAAATAGGTAAGACAACACTGGCGCGCGCCCTGGCTAAAAGACGCGGTCAAAAGGCGCTGTTATTAGACATGGAATTGCCCTCAGACCGCCGGAAGATGGACGACATGGAAACGCTTTTCACCCGGCATGCCGATAAACTGATTGTGATAGATGAAGCCCAGACCCTGCCGGAAATCTTTACGGTTCTGCGCCCGTTGATTGATGCCGACCGCCGGCCGGGCCGTTTTCTGTTGCTCGGTTCGGTATCGCCTTTTTTGATGAGCCGGGTATCGCAAACGCTGGCAGGGCGCGTAGCCCATGCCGAGCTATCGGGGGTTAACCTCCGCGAAATCGCCCACACCGGTATTACATTTCGCCAGTTATGGTTCAAGGGCGGCTATCCACCGGCGCTCACTCTACGCCACTACGAAAAGTGGCGCCTATGGATGTACAACTACGAAAAGACATTCGTAGAGCGCGATGTGACCATGCTGATGAACGAAACGCTATCTCCTGCCACGGTGCGCAGATTATGGCTCATGCTTTCGGGGCTGAGCGGTCACTTGCTGAACTATGAAGATCTTTCGCGCTCGCTGGGCATTAGCAGAGCCACGGTGATTAAATACACTGACTTTCTGGAAGGCGCCTACCTCATCCGGCGGCTGCAGCCCTGGTTTATCAACACCGCCAAGCGACTGGTGAAATCGCCCAAAATTTATTTTCGCGATAGCGGCCTGTTGCATTTTATGAATCGGATTTACAACCCGGATGACCTGGCCAATCACCACACGGTGGGCGCATCGTGGGAAGGGTTCGTTATTGAGCAGATTATCCGTACTATGCCGGTGTATCTGAGCCCCTTTTTTTACCGCACCCACCAAGGCGCCGAGGCCGACCTTGTGCTCGTAAAGGGCAACCGCCCTGTTGCCGCCATTGAAGTAAAGCTGAACAATCAGCCCGATGTGCCCAAGGGGTTTCGGATAGCCGCAGATGACTTGCAAACCAAATATGCCTACATCATCACCCCCGAAAGCGATGACTACACGCTGAAGGGTGTGCGCGTATGTTCCCTGATGACCTTTGTGTGCAAATACCTGCCCGCCATAGCCCGTGGATAAAATCTTTAGCGCCCGGCAGCGTATATTGCCTGTTTGATGCAATCGCTTAGTTACCCCAGTGAAATTTACATGCATAATTTATCATGATAATTAGAGTGTATGTGATAAGAGCGTAACGAAGTGTTATAGCAAAGTTTGCGGTTAGTAGCTTTTCGGGATGTGGTTGTATGCGGGTGGCCCGCCCAAGGGCGGGCGACCCAAGGGGTTGTGTTGAATTTATGTGAGGTAGTATGCCTGCGGCACTGGCGCGCAGAATAGAACTGTGACCAGAAATAATAGTGGTAGAGTGACTACTCGTATTGTTACTCCTCTGCTACCGGGTGAGGGATGCGGAGGGCGCGAGCGCAGCGAAGCGGCCGAGCCCGCACCACTGAAAAATAAACAAATTGCGGGCGCGGCGGGAGCGACAGCGCACCCCGTAGCAAGCCCGACCCCGCTGCGGCGCGTGAGGTACGAGCGTGCCGGAGCGGGGGCACCCCATAATAAAACTAAATCAGGTAATGGATTGCCTGGTAGTGATTTAATTTTGGGGATGCAGATGCAGTAACTGATACCGGCATTGACCGGTTTTTTGTGGGGTATTATGTGCCTGTTTCAATTGCCTTAAATTTGGACATGTAATGATAAAGCGAACCATTCATATAGGCAGCCCGTGTAAATTATCGCTGCGGTTGGAGCAGCTTCACATTCAGTACAGTCACATTAAAGGGCAGGAGGATATGCCCGACCGCACCGTGCCCATAACAGATATTGGTGTGCTGGTGCTGGAACACGACCAGATAACGCTGACACACCCCTTGCTGGCAAAGTTGGCAGAGCAGAATGTGGCGCTGATTTGTTGCAACGAGCGAAGGATGCCCGCAGGAATGCTCCTGACACTATCCGGACATTCGCTGCAGGCCGAGCGCTTTCGCGCACAGATAGACGCCAGCGAGCCGCTCAGAAAGCAACTCTGGAAACAAACCGTGGCAGCTAAAATACTCAATCAGGCGCGGGTGCTGGAGTACTACGGAGCTGATAGCGGCCCGCTGCCAGCCCTGGCTACCGACCTGAAAAGCGGTGATAAAGACAATGCCGAGGCAACCGCCGCAGCTCATTACTGGCGCAACCTCTTTCCGCCCGCTATAAATTTTTATCGCAAGCGCGATGGGGAACCTCCCAATCAACTCCTCAATTACGGGTATGCGGTGTTGCGAGCCATCGTAGCGCGCTGTTTAGCAGGCAGCGGCCTTTTGCCCACTTTGGGCATCTTTCACCGCAACCGCTATAATGACTTTCCGCTGGCCGATGACATTATGGAGCCGTACCGGCCCTTTGTGGACTTCATCGTACGCCAACTGATTGCCGAGGGTAAGGACTACCGGGAACTGAACACCGAAAACCGCAACCGGCTGTTGAACATTGCCGCTGTGGATGTGCGGATAAACAAGGAAACCAGCCCGCTTTTTGTGGCGGTACAACGCACTACCGCCTCACTGGCACAGTGTTTTACGGGCGAAGCCAAAAAAATTCTTTATCCGGAATTTTCCTATACGGCAAAGTAGTGTTATTTTAGTGACAAACCTTTTCAATATGATTACTTCACGTTTAAACGCTTATCGCATTATGTGGATCGTACTTTTTTTTGACCTGCCTACGCATACCGATGAGGATCGTAAGGCGTACAGCAATTTCCGTGATGACATTACGCGCGCCGGCTTTTTGATGATGCAGTACTCGGTGTACATGCGGCATTGCGCCAGCCGCGAAGAAGCCGATGTTTTCATCAAAGGCGTAAAGCGGATACTGCCTGCTAAAGGACAGGTAAACATCCTGTGCATTACGGATAAGCAGTTTGGGATGATGGAGGTTTACCGCGGCAAAGAAAGAGAGCAGCCGCCCCGGGCGCCCAAACAGCTTGAATTGTTTTAATCTGGCACCCTACCAGGATTAAAAAAATAAGCCCCGTTTGCGTTACGGGGCTTATTTTTTGCCGTTTTTTTCGTTCTGAAAAATCCCCAAAACCTCACAGCCGCAAAGGTTTTGGTGAAATCTGCTGTAAACGTTGGTGCAAAGAACGAAAATTGAAAGCGAATCACAACGGAGCATTGGCAGTTATTTTTTTAGTAATTGCTGTAAACGTTGGTGCAAAGAACGAAAATTGAAAGCGAATCACAACTTCGTATATTTGCACCAGACGAGTCCGGTACGTGGCCGGGTTCGTCTGCCACAAGCTCATCTGTGAATGATGAGCTTTTTTCTTTCATACACTTTTTTGATTCCCCCACACCATACCTCTACTGTTTTAAGCTGAGGAAAATCTTCGTTGTAAAAATTGTTGCGAAGTACGAAAATTGTATGCTGAACGCAACAGTGGAGCGTGATTGCCCCGGGTAAAGCCCTGCTGTGCTTAATTGACACAAAGTATAAAAATTGAATACCGCCCTGTGCGGGTTCAGAAATTCGGCTGAAAATCAATTATGCTGCGAGTTTAGCCAATCACAACGTTATCCTTTATTATTTTTATTTGTACTATGTGGTTTTTCATCATCACGTTTATGGTTGGCATCTTGCTTTATCGCGTTCCGGCTATTCGATGGTTGACGCTTATCTTCATTACGGCTGCCCTGATGTATTTTTTTCTGCCGTACGAGGCGAAAATTATCTTTAGTGTGCTTTGGTTGGTTTTAGGGTTATTAATACTTGTAAATGCAATTAAGCATCGGAATAATCCATAAAATAATGTTTAGAAGTCATTGGATGATTTTGATTCTCTTGCCACTATCAACTTCGCCATCACCTCTTCATCTCACCTACCTTAGGTCAATACTCAGTTCTCAGCGTCCCCGTTTTTGCATTATACCGCAACCGGTACCTGCGGCATACGTGTGCGGGAGCGCTTTTTCTCGCCTTGTTACACATCTTCTCAGTATCCCGCGCCTCTCTTATTTATTGCTAAAGCCAACCGTAACGATTTGCCGGCGCCCCGGCGTTTCGTAAATGGATGTGCCCCGGAGAGTATCGCCCCGGAGGGTTTTTACATCACGGTTAGCGCACCTTTTTGTTTGATAAAGCATCTTAATTTTATATTCGCGTTTTAATGTCAAGGGCAAACAAATTTTTATGGCTGCTGGCGTATGTCCCCTTGCTGTGCGGTGCGCAGCAAATGTTTACGCGGCAGTTCAACTTTCGCTCTTTTCCGGAGCCGGAGTACAGGAACAGCGCCCTTTGGCAGCAACTCAACTCTGAGCGTGCGCGTCAACACCCTGAGTACGGCTTGCTGCCGCGCGATGCGAAGTGTGTGGAGTGCGTAGAAGTGATAGACAAGCGCACGGAATACAGCCGGTATTATGTGCTGGAGAAGCAGCCAAACCATTTTCAGGTACAGCAATCGTACTTTCCGCTGCACTACCGCAACGAGGCGGGCGAGTGGATAACGATAGACCCCCGCCTGAAACCGGCAGGCAATCAGGTTTATCGCGCCGGGCAGCAGCCCATCCCTACGGTGTGCGACCTGCAAATGCGCCAAACACGCATGGAGCTGGAGGGCTTAGACCTTATTTGGAACAACGGGCTTCGCCTCTACCTTACCAATGAAAATCTTGAGCCCATCACGCATGCGGCGCCTACCGATTACTCCCACTACACCATAGGAGAAGACGGCATGCGGGTTTACGGTTTGTGGCAGGGTGTTGATATGGAGCAATACTTTCAGCCGGGAGCTGTAAAAACCGATTTTATCTTAACCAGGCGGCCTGCCGCAGATATACCCAGGGGTTATTGGGTAATAGAAGACCACCTGCCCCTGCCGCCCGGATATAGTATTGTTCCCTCCGTAAACGGCACGCGTTTTTCCGGTGTAGATTTAGAGGTGCGCAACCCGCAGGGCGAGGTAGTGGCTACCATAGCGCACCCCGCCTGCCGCGATGCGAACGAAATCGGCTTTACGGGCAAGTACCACATTACACACACCGGCAATTTAGTTACGCTGCGTTTGTTGGTAGATATTGCCTGGTTACAAGACCCTCGCACCGCATATCCGGTAGTGATAGACCCGTTGGTGACGGGTATTAAAAAGCGCGGCAACTTTATCAGCAGCGGTTTGCCACAAGAGAACATGCAGTTTACTTCGCTCACCCTCGGGGCATGTCCGCACAAAATGTATGTGCCGGTGCCCGGCAAGAGTACCCTCGTGAAAGCGTACTTTGATGTAGAAGACCAAACCACCAGCGACCCCGACTGCGGAGTGCCGCTGGGCCAGTTGGGGCACATTTGCCTGAAACGCGAAATACTGCACACACTGCGCTCCGATACCTGCAATGTGAGCGTGGGTCCGTTCTACTGCGCGGGCGTGGGCAGCGGTGTGCCGAACAACTGCGATACGCCGGGTGTGATTACCACCGACCCGAATACGGTACCCGGCGCTGCCCGAATACCTATCAACAACAACAATTTCCTGGGTTGTATTCCCCCGCAGTGCCCCGATTACGATATACCGTTCACGCTGTTGAATCAGGACAGCAGTTGCGGTGATGTGTGTGGCTACCTGTGTGCGCGCACCAATATGTGGCAAATGACTATTGAGGCGTGTATGCTGGAAGGGTACATCACGCAAAACAAAACCGTTATATGCCCGGGCGAGCCGGTCACCTTTACGGCACATCCGAGTTGCGGTGTGCCGCCTTATCACTTTATATGGGACTACAACAACTCGCAGATACTCGACACCGTGTATGTGACCCCCACATTTACCATTAACCCCACCCAATCGGGTGATATGTTTTGTTACATTGTAGATGCCTGCGGCGTGATAGTACCCGCCGGCCCTTTGACGGTTACGGTTACCCCCGCGCCCCCTGCCGATGCCGGTCCTAACCATACGCTATGCCTGGAGGGAGGTACCATAACGCTTGGCGGCAACCCCACCACTTCACCCAATGCCAGTGTGGTGTGGGCAGGCGAAAACGCAACCGTGACCGGTTACCTGAATGCCACAAATATTCCCAACCCCACTGCCACTGTACCCGGGGGCGTAACCGATACGTTTTACTATACAGTAACAGCACAGCAGCCGGGTTTTAACTGCAACCGTACCGATACCGTATATGTGTTTGTGCGCAATAACCCCACTGTGACCCTCGACACTACAGGAGTTACCGAATTCTGCGCGGGCGGCAGTGTTACTCTTACAGCCGCAGGAAATTTCAGCAGCTACCAATGGAGCCATGGCCCTACCACAAAAACTGTTACCATCACCCAGCCGGGTCAGTATTCTGTAATCGTAACTGATGCTTTTGGTTGTAAAGACACCAGCCATATTGTAACGGTACAAACCATTTCTGTGCCTTCTGTTACGGTTTACCCCGATACACTCATTATGTATGGCGATAGCGTGATGCTCAGCACTAACCTCAACCTCTTATCGGCCAACATTGATTCGTTTATCTGGCAGCCCAATCTGCAAATATCCTGCACGACTTGTACAAATCCGTACGTATCGCCTCTGAGCGATCAGTACTACGGCATTCGGGTGTATGCCGATGGCTGTGTGGTGAGCGACTCTGCGCTGATTCGCCTGATACTTCCCAATAACTTTTTCATTCCGAATGCCTTTACGCCCAATGGAGATGGCAACAACGATTTCTTTTACATCTATGCCCAGAGCGGTGTGAAAGTGCTGGAGTTTCAGATATACAATCGAATTGGTGAAAAAGTGCACGCCGGCGCATTTCCCTGGGATGGCAACTATAAAGGCAAGCCCTCGCCACCGGGTGTGTATGTGTATGTGTTTAAGCTCGGCCTGTTTGGCGATGAGCGCAGTATTATGCGCAAAGGGAGCGTTACTTTAATTCGATAAGCAGCGTAAACCATGTGCCGCGGTTTGTGTCATCAATCATGGCACGCACACCCTATGCCCCGGGTTATCTTTACAAAACACTCTTTCCCTTCTTTGTACGAAAACCACGCTAAACCCCACGAACCGAGCACATCTGTGTAGGCGAAACCCGTTGCCTCATAAACCGCACTGGATACCAGCAGTATCAGCGACATATAGATGCACACGCGGTTGCACTGTGCATCGGCTCGTATAGCATCTGAGTGCAGTTTATTGCCTATGTGCTCTTTGGCTTTCACAAGCGCCCACATGCAGAGTATTGATACGGCAGCTATTACTACGCCCCAAAATGTACTCTCGGGGCGGCGCCCCTGATACAGATGATAGGCGCCGGTGACTATGAGTATAACGGCCAGCGCATAAAACGACCAACCGGTGATGCGCAGCGCCGTGCGCTCAAAACGATCAAACGACACCGCCGGCACATAATGAATTCGCCATACCAGATGTGCAATGCCAAGCCCCGAAACGGCTTCAATAAAACTATCTAACCCAAAGCCCAGCAAGGTCAAGCTCTCATCGCGCTGCCCCAGGTAGGTAGATATTAACCCTTCAAGGATGTTGTAAAATATAGTAAAAATTGCTAATGCGAAAGCATAGCGGTAGAGGCGGATGTTTTCAGCGGCAGCGGAAGGCGCATCCATGAGCGCAAAAGTGACATTTTTCAGCATAACCCATAATCGCTCAGGATATGGGCATTGTAGTGTATGCAAAATTGCTTTGGAAAAAAATTTCCGGATGCAGCCAGGTTATCTGAGCTGTAAACTTTAAGGCAGTAAACGCCCGTAGCTTCGCGGAAAGGGGATTGTTTCGCGAATGTGTTGCAGGCCACAGATCCATGCCACCAGTCGCTCCAGCCCCAGCCCGAAGCCGCTGTGAGGCACATTGCCAAACCTGCGGAGGTCTAAGTACCATTCAAAGGCGCTCATCGGCAGTTGATGCTCCTGAATTTTGCGCTTCAGTTTTTCCAGGTCGGTTTCGCGTTCACCGCCGCCCACTATTTCGCCATACCCTTCTGGCGCCAGCAGGTCCACTCCCTTGGCATAGCCCGGCTCCTGCTCGTCTTCTTTCATGTAAAACGCCTTCACGGCTTGAGGCCAATTGTAAACCATCACCGGCTGACCAAACATTTTGGTGAGCACTGTTTCGTCACCTCCGCCAAAGTCGTTACCGCGTACAAAGTTTCTGGCGCTGTGTATCCATTGCTCTACTGCCTGTAGCCGCTCGGCAATATCGGTGAGCTGCGCCTTGAGTTTGTCAATCCTGCTTTGATTAAAGTTCACTTCTCCTTTCTTCAATGTGCCCGATTTGATTTTCGCTTCGCGCTCTGCAATTTCTTTTTCGGCTGACTCCCTCTCGGCCAGAAGTTTTTGTTTCTCCTCTTCCAGCATATCGAAAGAGGTTCTACCGCTTACGGGTACTTCGCCTTTGATTATACGAACGGCATCTTCGTATTTGATACGCACAAACGGCTCGCGCACTTTTTCTAAGTAGGTAGTATCGCGCTCCAGAATCTGTAGCTCGTTTTTACAATCCTCCAGTACTTTGGTAACCACATAGCGGATAAAATCCTCAATAAGATCCATATCCATCTGCAAATCGTAAAAAGCCATTTCCGGTTCAATCATCCAGAATTCGCTCAGGTGGCGCCTTGTCTTGGATTTTTCAGCGCGAAAGGTGGGACCAAAGGTGTAAATAAGCCCGTGCGCCATGGCCATGGCTTCACCGTACAGTTGTCCGCTCTGCGAAAGGTACGCCGGCTCTCCGTAGAAGTCCGTTTCAAAAAGCGTGGTGGTGCCTTCGCATGCGTTGCCTGTAAAGATGGGGGCATCCATCTGTATAAAACCGCGGCTCTGAAAAAATTCGTGAATGGCAAAAATGATACGGTTGCGCACGCGCATGATTGCCCACTGCCTGCGGCTGCGCAGCCACAGGTGGCGATGGTCCATTAAAAAATCTACGCCGTGTTCTTTGGGGGTGATGGGATAGGGCTCCGCCTCGGCAATCACCTCAAGCGCTGTAACGTGTATCTCATAACCGCCTATTTGGCGTTCATCTTTTACCACCTTGCCGGTGATACTTAGGGAGCTTTCCTGGGGCAGGCGCTTAGCAATTTCAAATACTTCTTCGCCTACCACCTGTACATCTATTACCGCCTGACAAAAACCCGTTCCATCGCGAAAAACCATAAACACCAATCCTTTGCTATCGCGTTTTTGGGCATTCCAACCGCGAAGTTGCACCGTCTCTCCCTCGTGGTTTGCTAACTGGCGTACATACACATTCATGTAAATAAATTTTGATATTTCGGGCAAATGCTGCCCTGCAGCAAAGGGTGGCGAATATAAGCAACCCTCCTTTTCGTAAAACCGGTTAAGGGATTAAAACTTTGCGGACATACCGCCAGGAGCCCTGCTGGAGCTGCAGCAAATATACGCCGGCGGGTAGCTCAACCAAGGGGATCCGTGTTTCGCTATTATCCGAAATACTCCGGTTCAGAACGGCTTGTCCGTTTATATGATACAAAGTCACAGAGACGTGTTCCGGAAGCGGCTTATGAATGATCAACTCTCTTTCTAACACACTTACACGCACAGGCGGTTTCTCGCTTTCCGGTATGCCTGTGGATGGCAAGATGGTGATGTACAAGGTATCGAATGCCTCACACCCATACACATTGTAAGCGCGCATCACCACCATGTAAGTCCCGGGTTCGTAATAGGCAAATTGCGGGTGAGTGATACCTACAATAATTGAGCCATCGCCTAAATCCCATTCAAATTGCGTGGCGTTGCCGGTGAGCGAAAAAAACTGTAACTGCTCGCCAACCGATGCGATGGTTTTGGAGACGCCAATCTGGTTGGTTACGTAGTGACCGTTGAGGTTAATTGCCTGTGTGGTTACATACGAATTATACACAAATGCCAAGGTGTAATTTCCCTCAGGCAATCCGGTGAACTGAAAATTGCCGGTAATGTTGCTGTACGACCCTACGAGGGTGTTGGATGAATTGTATAGCTGACATAGAGACCAGGTAACAGAGGGGTCCTGTTGTATGCTGATAACTCCATCGTTGTTGGTGCAGGAGGCGTCTTGCAGTTGTATCACGGGCGGAAAAGAAACGAGCAGCAAGAAGCGGTTGTTGTCCTGCGTGGCGTGGGGTATGCTGAAATTGAAATAGTTGGACCGAAGGTCATGGGTTAATGATGTGAACTGATCGTAGAGGCGTATGAGGCATGTTGGCTCAAAATTATCAATCAGGTTGCAGAAGATGCGGTATGTGCCGCCGGAATCAACCTCAAAGCCGAGCGGAATGCTCACTGTGTTTACAAACGGGCCGTAACCATTGGTTTGGCAGTAATAATTATCGGTAGTAATAGAGTATAACTGCGGTACAATGGGCGAGGGGTTAAAAACTTTGGCGGCATCTTCCAAACTGTTATATGCAGGGCTAGTGCCAAAATCCAGATAAATAGTAGTGAGGTCGTATGTACCGTTGCTGAGGTTCATCAACCCGATTTTCAACTCCTTTTTACCGGTTGAAGCAGATGCCACAGCCATAAACATCAGGAGACATGCCACGAGGAATTGACGGGGAAAATTTCGCAGACAACAAACAAACGCAGGGGTAAACATCACAGCGCAAATCTACATAATGAATGACGCAACAC
>JANWXI010000066.1 GCA_025057415.1 Chitinophagales bacterium | reverse complement strand
GTTGAGCATGTTTGCTGCTGCTGTGGCAGATGCGCAGCAGGTGGAGGAGTTTTCGTTGGTACGGGAGAATGCGTTTTTGCTTAACCCCGCGCTGGCGGGTATGGAGGGTTGGATACACGGAGTGGGGGCTTTTCGCAGGCAGTTTACGCGATTGGAAGAAGCCCCTTACACGGCGGCATTTGCCATGGATGGCCGCATAACGAACAAGCGCCTGGGGCTGGGGGGGTATCTGCTTCACGATCAAACCGGGCCCACGGGAAAGAGCGGTGTTACGTTTGCCTGTGCCTATCATTTTCACCTGTGGAAAATACGCGGAGCGCGCTACACCAACCGGCAGAGCGATCACGTGATTAGTGTAGGGCTGGCGCTCGGTGCGGTGCAGTACCGGTTGCGTGGCGATAAGTTGCAACTGAACAACCCCGGTGACCCCGGTCTGGCACAAGCTACTGCCACGCAAATTTTCCCGGATGCTTCGGCAGGCATTTACTACCGCTACAAACAGAATTTTTACATCGGCATATCATCGCCACAGATTTTGGGGCTGAACGTCAACTTTCGCAGCGCTTTAGGCGCTGCCGAGATACGCAGGGTGCAGCACCTTAATGTGCTGGTAGGCGGAAAAATAGCATGGTACCGGGGAAATTTTTCTATAGACCCCGTGGCGGCTTTCCGGTGGGCCAAGGGTGCGCCTCCGCAGGGCGACATTGGACTGCGCTGGGTGGTTTATCGGGTGTTTTGGATTGGCGCCAACTATCGCAGTATGCAACAAATGATTTTTGAAGGGGGCTTTAATGCCAAAGACAACTTCCGTATTTCGTATGCGTATGATTTCAATTTTTCGCCCTACCGGCAGCGCATCGGAGCTACGCACGAAATTGCACTCTCGTTTACGGTGAATAAAAGTTCCCGGATTTACCGAGGCGTAGGGCCTGTGTTGCGATTTTGAATGGCTCTTTTGCCTGCCGTTGTATTTTTTATTATTTTTATAGGGCAGTGGAAGCAATTATGAAATTGCAGTTCATGCCAATAGAAAGCGACCCGGTGATATACGCCGTGCCCTTCTTTGCTGTGTTGATGGCAATAGAGTTGTACATCAACTGGAAGGAACATCGTCATCTGTATCACACGCGCGATGCCTTGAGCAGCATCGGGATGGGGTTGGGGTCGCTGGTAATAAACCTCGTGATGAAAGCGCTTGCGCTTACTGCGTTTACGTACATCCATACATTTTCTAAAAAAGTTTTTAGTTGGGATGGCCTGGGCTGGAGCTGGTGGGTATGGCCTTTGATACTGATAGCGGATGATTTCAGTTTCTATTGGCATCATCGCCTGAGCCACGAGATACGCCTGCTGTGGGCTGCTCACGTAAACCACCACTCCTCGCAATATTTAAACTTTGCCACTGCCCTCCGTCAGAGCTGGGTGGAGCAACTTTACAAGTATGTTTTCTGGAGTTGGATGCCGTTGGCGGGTTTTGAGCCGCTGATGATACTGATGATGATTTCCATTTCGCTCATCTACCAGTACTGGCCACACACAGAACTGATTAAAAAGATGCCGCGTTGGTTTGAGTTTATTTTCAATACGCCATCGCATCACCGCGTGCATCACGCCAGCAACATTCGCTATCTCGATTGCAACCACGGGGGAATATTAATTATATGGGACCGACTGTTTGGCACATTTAGCCCGGAGCGCGAAGATGACAAACCGGTGTATGGCATTACCAAAAATATTCACTCATACAATTTACTACACATAGCGTTTCATGAATATGCCGATTTGTGGCGCGATGTACGCAATGCCCCGGGGATAGTTAATAAACTGAAATACATTTTCATGCCTCCCGGCTGGAGCCACAATGGTCCGGACCTGCGGGCGAAAACCCTTCGCAGGCAACTGAAAACCGGGATATGAAAAAGGAGCATAATTACGTTCCCGTGCAACCCTATTAAAATTATTTGTGTCTGTTAATATAAAACCAAACCCCTTTCAGAGCTATGAAAAAGTTAATACCCTTCTTAGCGCTGCTTTTCGCATTGAGAACCCAGGCGCAGTTTTGTTATGTAGAAGCCGTTGTATACAACTCTAACACATTACCTTACGTGTGTTTAAACGACACCCTATCGTTTTACATTTATACAGCCGGCTTAACTTACAACAAGTTGATTGTGCATTGGGGCGATGGCGCATCGGATACAGTACCCCCTCAAGCTTTTCAGTATTCGGTCAATCACCAATACTCTTCACCGGGCACTTACTATCCATACTACGAAGTTTCGGGGCCTGCCTGTGGTGACACTATCCTGGAGTTTAAAATCTGGGGGTACCTGCATCCGGGTGTACAGGACTCTACTTCGTTTGGTTCTTACAACTTCATTATTGTACCCGACTCTTGCGTTTACCGCAACGGGAAGGCATATATAGATTACGATAACTCTTGCAGTTACACCCCTGGCGATTTTCCAATTTCGGGTTTACAAGTTATTACCGGAAACGCAGCCCCCTACCATTTCACGTACACCTCCCAGAGCGGATCTTTCTCTTCCTTTTCCGATACTTCATCGCCCATACGTACACCTGTGGCGGGCTTAACGGCTAACGTTTCACCGGCATGCGGCACTCAATTATCGGGCAGTTACTATGTGGCAAACAACAACAATGAATTTGTCTTTACTTGTGGTAACAATAAAGATATCTCCGTCAGCACACAAACCACTTTGGTAGCACAAACCGTTTATCGTCCCCTGCAGTTTCTGGTTGAAAACCTCACTTGTCAATTCCTGAACAATGTATCCGTAACATTCCATTTAGATAACCGGTTTATTCCTGAACCCGGGCAACAGGTATATGTATTCTCGTCTTACTTTGGCCAGTCCACTCACACGCCAACAATTTCCGGCAATAACATTACGATTGGCACTTTCATGTTATCTCCGCTGGGAACAGCATCGGGCTATCTGTACGTGAGAGCCGACCCGGCCCATACCACCCTGAATGACACCCTTTGCTTTACCGTAACTGCTTCAGTAGCCGGGGATGTTAACCCTGCAAACAACTTTGACACTGCTTGCCCTACAGTGGTGACGTCTTATGACCCCAACGACAAGTCGGGTATTTGCAACGGACGCAATGCCGATGGTGTGATTGAGAAAAATCAAGACATCATTTACACCATCCGCTTCCAGAATACCGGAAATTTCCCGGCTAAGGATATTCGTATCGTGGATACGCTCGATACGGACCTGAACATAGAACACATACAAATACTACATCACAGCCACCCGATGTACGTACAGCAACACGGCCGCGTACTAACCTTTTACTTTGATAACATCTGGCTGCCCGACTCCTTTAGCAATGAACCGCAGAGCCACGGTAACGTAATCTTCCGCATAAAACAGAAACCCAATCTGGCTCCGCTTACGCAGATTAAAAATTTTGTAGATATTTATTTCGATTACAATGAGCCGGTGCGTACCAATACGGTGGTGAGCGTCATAGAGTCGCCTGCCTCGCTGCACGATGCCGATGTTTCTAAATCTGTTTGGGTTTACCCCAACCCAACACAGGGTGAACTGTACCTTGTGATACCCCAGGGCGGCCAATATCAACTGCTGCTGCGCGATATGCTGGGCAGTGTTGTACGCAGCGAGCGCGCATCGGGCAGCTTGTATCGGACTGATGTTTCAAACCTGCCAGACGGAATATACATTGCCGAAATAATCCGCGCGGGCGAGCGGTACACTATGCGCGTACACATTGCTCGTTAAAGGATTATACTGCAACTTTACAGGCGGGGCTACAAATGCCCCGCCTTTTTTGTTTCTGACTAACACATTTTATACACACAAACATTTACACCTCGTGAGCGTAATCGCTGCTACTGAAAAAGAAATCAAAGAATTTTTTGAGGCATATACCCCGCCGGTAAGCGATATTTGCCTTGCACTGCTGAAAGTAATAATACCCATGGTGAACCCACCGGTGAAAATGTGGATAGACCATGCCGATGAAATGGTAAGCATTGGTACCGAAAAAACCATGAAAGGGGAAATCTGCTACATTAAACCGTTGAAGGATTCGGTCAACCTCGGGTTTTTTCACGGCGCTAAATTGCACGACCCCGATAACCTACTGCAAGGCACGGGTAAAATGCTGCGGCATATCAAATTCAGAAGAGAGCCGGATGTTTACCAACAAGCCGTAAAGTCGCTTTTAGAAGCCGCTTTCATGGAACGCAAAAATCAGCTCTATAAGTGAAATAATATTTCTGTGAGGGTGCATACGTACTCTTACATTTTGTTTCTTAAGAGCGTGATAACTCTCCCTTGCTTTAGTACAGAAAAACCATCTGATTTAGCTCCTTTCAATATTCTGCCGGTGTCGGTTGTTTTCATACCGCGGCAGTGTTGCTATCTGTAATTTGCTGATGGTACACATATTGCTTTACTTCGGGGCATGAAGCAAATTACCTTAGTAATCTCCGTGTCGTTGCTGGCGGCATGCCATCGCCCCTCTCCACAGGTGTCATCTCCGGTGCCGGCTGAGTTATCAGAACACGGCAAGATTTTTAGCAAACGCATTGAGAAAGTTGGGGACAACATCTACGTAGCCATCGGTTACGGACTTGCCAACAGCATACTGATTGAAGGTAAAGACAGTTGTATCATCATTGATTGCTTAGAGAGCCAGCATGCGGGCGCTGAGGTAAAGCGGGCTTTCGACAGTGTGTGCTCAAAGCCGCTTAAAGCGATTATTTACACGCATTTTCACACCGACCATACGTCTGGCGCGGCTGCGCTTGCCGGCAACAGCCGCCCCGATGTATATGCCCATGAATTGCTTCCGGTTTATTTAGACCAAACCAACACCGTGGTGCACCCTATTACCGAAAAACGCTCCTACCGGATGTTTGGCGTTTATCTGCATGACGAAGCTCTCGTGCATTGCGGCATAGGCCCTCGACTTCAAATGCGCCAGAATACCACCCTGGGTATCCTGCGCCCTACAGTAACGTTTCGCGACTCGCTGGATGTGACGATTGCCGGCATGCACCTGCGCCTTATTCATGCGCCGGGCGAAACCCCCGACCAAATCATAATATGGCTGCCAGACAGCCGTATATTGTTCTGTGGCGATAATGTTTACAAGGCATTTCCTAACCTGTACACCATACGGGGTACGCCATATCGCGATGTAAACCTGTGGCGGCAAAGCGTTGACAAAATGCGCGCCCTGCGGCCCGAAGTGCTGATACCATCGCACACCGAAGTGTTGCATGGCGAAAAAAATATATACGATGTGCTCACGGCATACCGCGATGCCATACAGTATGTACACGACCAAACGGTTCGCGGCATAAACCAGGGACTGACGCCCGACCAGTTAGCTGAGCAGATTCAACTGCCGCCGCATCTCAAAAACCACCCCTGGCTACAGGAATACTACGGTAAAGTGAGCTGGTGTGTTAGAGCGATATTCAACGGATATCTCGGCTTTTTTGATGGCAACCCCGCCACTTTACTGCCTTTAAGCCCCGCTACCCGCGCGCTCAGGATGGAAGAGTTGGCAGGCGGCAGGCAAAATATGTTGCAGCAAATTGAAACGTCTTACAAACGCGAAGATTATCAGTGGGCGCTGGAACTCACCGACTATTATCTTACGCTCTATCCCAACGACCCTGCCGCCTTACGCTACCGCATTGCATGTTTAAAGGCATTGGGCAATGCGCAAACCAATCCGAACGCACGGCATTATTACCTCACCTGCGCCATGGAATTAGAGGGACTGAAAAATGAAGGGCTTGTAAAACCCACACCTGAGCTGGTAAGTCACATACCGCTATCCGTCATCTTTCATGCCATGGCTACCCGATTAGATGCTTCGAAAAGCGCGGCAGTAAATAAGCGGGTGCTGTTTGAATTTACCGATACCAAACAGCAGTGGACCGTGGAAGTGCGCAACGGAGTGGCGGAGGTACAGCCGTATAAAATTGCCGAACCGCACATTACTGTCCGCGTTAAGGAAACCGTATGGAAAGAGTTGGCTGCCAAAATACGCCAGCCCCTGCCAACGTTCCTGAAAGGAGAAATTGAAATAGAAGGAGGTCAGGCAGCTTTTGTACAGTTCATGCAGTTGTTTGACACCGATTAGCGTGCCCGTAACATGCTGCGGTAACCGGAAACGCAAAGCTGCTGAGCTCCGTAATGTGGTTTGGGTGAGTTTTCGTTTGTTGCTGTCTGTGTACAAAATTGCCTTAACCCCTTTTACAATTTTGAGAGAATAATTACATTTGCAGTCCCCAATGCAAGGATGCAACCCCGTTGCACGTGCTCTGCTTCCACTACGGAAGGGCTGCTGCCTGAGGGATACTTCTGCGCTCTGCGGCGCGTACGGATAGCGCAGAGGTAATCCTCGATAGCTCAGCTGGTTAGAGCACATGACTGTTAATCATGGGGTCCCTGGTTCGAGCCCAGGTCGGGGAGCGCAAGCCACCGGAAACCTCCGGTGGCTTTCTTTTTGAAGTATTATACAAACTGCACAACGAATGTGTAGTGCTAATCCATGAACGGCAATTCCATTGATTTCATTCGCATAAGTACTCACGCTCGTTCGGCTGTGTAGGCAACTTTTGGTACTCTAGGGAGCCGATTTCTACCCCCAACACAGTTTTTGTATAATGATATTTCTTAATGTATTTGCGATGTGCATTAGCCGGACGTTTTTCTCAACGCTACACATCTGCTTTTTTATCCTGCAGAGCTGCACACATCCTCATCTTTGTTTATATACATTTGCTAAATACATACAATACCCCAGCCATGTTTCGTTTCGTTACATCAATCACCCTTGTAATCTTAATTTTTGCCTGCCAAACTAATCGCCAGCAGGAAGAAACCGCCACTAGTACTGATACAGATACGATATCCCGGACCGAATCTAAATTCTATAAAAAATTCATCGGCAAAATTGGCGATTTGGACGTTTCAATGGATTTATACAAGGATGACACCCTGTTTCAAGGTAGTTACTACTATGATAAAGTAGGCATTCTGCTAAATATCACCGGCAGCTATAACGGAGGGAACGGCATAATTCTGGAAGAGACTGATGACGAGGGCAGCTCTACCGGCCGCTTTGAGATTTCAATTACAGATGACGGAGTCATTACCGGATACTGGACAAGTCCTGACAAACGTAAAAAACTTCCTGTGTCCCTCACCGCCGCAGGAACCGATTACGCTCAAATCACTATTGAAGATAAATACAGTGAAAACTGCGAGCGGACAAAAAGTGCGGCAAATAAACCTGAAGGGGAGCAGAGCTCATTCGATACAATGTGCTCAACGCTGAAGTTGCGTTTGGTGCGTGTAAAAGTTGCTTCCGAAGCGGCCACAAAAAAAATCAACAATACAATTACAGATAAACTTTGCGGTTATAACTCAGAGGGGCATACGCCTTGTTCGGTAAACGATTTGCTTAACTCTGTATTTGGCGATGGAGGTATTGATGGCTTTGAGCGTGAAATTGCATGCTTCGTATTAACGAATGAGAAAAATGTATTAAGCATCAGCATTGATGATAATCATTACTTATTTGGCGCAGCGCATCCCACATACGGTACATGGCATTTAAATTTTGACCCCCGAACAGGTGCGGTCATTTCGCTCGAAGAGCTGTTTAAACCTGACGCATCAGATGAATTAATCACAGTATTAGTAAAAAACTTTACGCTGCAAAACGGGGAAGACGATTGGTGGCTTACGGAGGAGGACGGGGTGACGAATTCATTGCTGACCGATAATTTTTCTATTCATCCGGGAGGATTAACTTTTCACTACAATCCGTACGAAATAGGCCCGTATGCCATGGGCGCCCCTTCTGTGTTTATTCCTTATCGTGAAATTTCGCATCTGATAAACCCCAATTCAGTAATTGCCCCCTGGAGCAAAAGGCAATGAAGGAGCAACATACATTGTCGCTGCGGCGCACGGCCATGCACAATTTCCTCGCTGGCAGTTAAACCTTGTAAAATCAAACCCCGCGCTTACGCGCACTGTGTTATTTTAGCCGCCCGATGCAGTTTGTTTATCCGGCGTTCCTGTGGGCATTGGCCGCCTTATCCATCCCGCTGATTATACACCTGTTCAACTTTCGCAGGCATAAGACGGTTTATTTCAGCAACGTACGCTTTCTCAAAGAAATTGAACAACAAACCACTTCGTACAACCGGCTCAAACACCTGCTGGTGCTTGCCGCCCGCCTGCTCGCTGTTACTTTTCTGGTGCTCGCCTTTGCTCAGCCCTACCTCCCCGGCCAAAAAAACACCGCAGCAGCAGGCAAAAAAGCCGTGAGCGTTTTTATAGATAATTCCTTCAGCATGAACGCCACCGGCAGCGGTATGCGGCTCTTAGACCGCGCCAAACTAACCGCCAAAGAAATCGTAACCTCGTACGGCTCTGCCGACTTGTTTCAACTGCTCACCCACGACTTTGAGGGTAAGCAACAGCGCCTCGTAAGCCGCGATGAGTTTCTCAGCATGCTGCAAGAGGTGGAGCCATCACCTGCTTCGCGCTCCTGGAAAGACATCCACCAGCGCATGTTAGCCACCCTGCGGCAAAGTGGCGAGCAGCACAAATCCGTATATCTCCTCAGCGACTTTCAGCAGCAGATGGGAAATTTTGAACCCGACAGCACCGTAAACTACTACCTCATCCCTCTGGGTGCCGATGAAGCCGCCAATCTCTACATTGACTCGGTGTGGTTTGCCGAGCCGGTGCAACTGCTGCAGCGCAACGCCACCCTGTTTGTCAACGTATGCAACGGCGGTAATGCGTCGGCTGCTGATGTGCGCCTCTCTTTCAAACTCAACGGACAAACCAAAAGTTTAAACGAACTGACGGTAGAGCCGGGCGCTTGCCGCACCGACACCCTCCCCTTCACGGTTCAACAAGACGGATGGAACAAAGCCGAGCTAACCATCAGCGACCAACCCATCGTGTTTGATGACAACTTCTTCCTCTCCTTTTACGCATATCAAAAAATTAATATATTAAGCATACACGGCGGCGCGCCCAATCGCTATCTCGAGGCGCTTTTCAAAGACCGTCCCGAGTTCAACTACACCTCGCTCTCCGAACAGCAGTTTCAGCCAGAACAGCTTACAAACACCCACCTGCTTATCTTAGACCATCTGCGCGCCATGCCCTCATCGGTCATATCGGCTGCCACACGCTTCTGTACCGAAGGTGGCAGTGTGGCGCTTTTCCCGGCGCTCAAAGCCGATGTAGAGTCGTACAACCGCCTGCTCAACAGCATGCGGGCAAACTCCATCACCGGTTTTGCCGAAGAACGGCAGGAAGTGACCACCATACAACTTCAGGATAACGTATTCAGCGATGTATTTGAGCGCGTACCCCAGAACATCAGCTTGCCGGCAGCGTCAAAATACTACACCTTTACGGCATCCACTGCCACCACCGAGTCGCCATTGCTGGTGCTTCGCCAGGGCGGCTCTCTGCTGAGCAAATACCGCAATGGCGAAGGCACATTTTACGTGTGTGCCGCACCGCTCGATAAAGAGTGTACCGACTTGCCTACTCACGCGCTGTTTGTCCCCTTGCTCTACAAAATGAGCAGCGCAGCCCTCGTGGCGCCTTCGGTATCTACTTTTGCGGGCGCCGGCCGCCGTGTGGAAGTAACCACGCCTTCGGGCAATAAAGAAACAGTTTTCAAAATCAGCGGACACGGCACCGAATTTATTCCCGAGCAATACCACAGCGGCAAAAAAGCCCTCCTCAGCATCGGGGACCAAATACGCAAAGCGGGCTTTTACACCGTAACCGACCAAAGCGGAGGCGAACCGCAAACCATCGCCATCAACTACAACCGCCGCGAGTCGCTCATGCGCTTTGATGATGCAAACCGCCTGCGCACCCTCTACCCCGGCAGCAACATACACATCGCGCAAAGCGCGGGCGCAAGCGCCGCCGGCGTAGTGAGCGAATTACAGCGCGGCACATCGCTATGGAAGTGGTGCATCGTCATCGCCCTCCTGTTTCTGGCAGCCGAAATACTCCTCCTTCGTTTTTGGGACAAACTCCCATCCCTCATCACCATACGCAGCACACCCTGAACCGCACCCTGTGCCGCTCCTTACATCAACGCAACGGCACCCATTGCGTTCTTAACTCCGAAGAAAATTATTTGGGGGTGCCCCCGCCGCCAAGCTCCGCAAGGCGGCGGGGTCGGGCTGGCTACGGGGTACGCTGTCGCTCCCGCCCCGCCCGTGAGTTTTTTTATTTTCTCAAAGGTACGGGCGTGGCCGCTTCGCTGCGCTCGCGCCCTCCGCATCCCTCACCCAAACAAGGCGCTCAAGCAGCCGACCGGTTGCTAAAGTACGCCATTGAGCGGGTAGTGACGAATTTACTGAAACTTTCAACGCTGCCCGTACCACCCACAGTTGTCTTACCACTTGGCTGTTTATGACTTCTAATATCTGCCTGACACGGATCGCAAACTGTGCCGGTCATACAAAACGACAACAAGGTACAGATTAAATTATGTGATGCCTTCTTCATTTCGCCTTTATCGTGCTTTTAGTTACTACCCCATACATGTCGCAGGGTTCGCAACCACCATATCGCTTCATGATTTTTCATTTAGGCAACTGCTTACCTGATTTATTCCTACATATAAACGGCAATCTACGAAACATAAAACTACCCTTTGCATCATAAATGCGTGAATGTTTTACAGAGCTTTAAGTGGATGCTTAATAATTTGACGCCTCCTATTGCCTTCAGTTTCAATTAAAAATTTTGGTTTAAAACAACTGTACAAAACTTTAACATCTTATTAAATGCGTTACTGTTTGACAAAAAAATCTTTTTCTTCAAGTTCTATAAAACATGAGAAAAAGGCATTTATTTTGTAAATACTGTAATAAAATCTTAACCATGATAAAACATTTGCTTCACGCCTCGTGTCTGATGATTGCTCTTTTGTTTTCATCATTTGCGCACGCTCAATCTGCCGTATCAATAGTACGCACAGATAAAGAGGTTAATGTCAAAGACGATGAGCCGAAATGTAATCACAAACTTCATGCGCCCGCCAGGCCTGATAGTGGTGGCGTAGTGTCTCATAGATGGTACAGTGAGCGTATGCCCCAATATACACAGGATCGCATCTGTACGGATGATGCCACTAGAGAGTATTACCTTATTACGTATGGGTTTGATGTGTTTGAATTATTCCCCGATTATCCCAGATGGACAGTAACGAACCCTACTGTTAAAGAAGTAACGGAGTACAAACTCAGAGTTGCCGAATACATCGAAAGCAACGAGAGATTTAAAAAATTTATGCAGCAAAAGATTGCTGAGCTAAGCCCTCAAAAGCAATGAAGTGACCAAACCAAATAAATGATTACTAAACCAGTGTAAACATATCGGTTATGAAGCGTTTATACATCCCTCTCATCTTGGTAACCACACTTTTTTTGAGTTATACTGAATTGCAAGCTCAGTGCGAAGCAGTGGTAGGGGGTGCTGGTAATGGCAATGCAATCAGTTCTCTACCGGCATGTGGATCCAGTACATCTAACGTAAACGTACCTCATAGCGGGTTTGTTCAGTTACAAAATCTGGAAACCGGAGGGCGATACACTATCAATATTGGTGGAGGAACAGGGGCCAATGTAATAACAGTTCGTGCCGGGACCCCTACCGGTGGCGCTGTAACAGCAAATTGTACCGGCTGTACAAGTTTAACATTTACGGCTACCGGCTCTAATCACTACGTTGTAGTGAATCAGGATGGTTGCCCGGGTACATGGAACTCAACTTCCGCTATTTTAAACTACACCCGTTTGAACCCGCCTGCCGCCTCTGTAAGTTTGTCGTATAACTGTAACAACGAAACTGTTTTGACTTCCAGCGGGGGAGATGGGGCCTACCAGTGGCAGGGTAGCAACGATGGAAGCACATGGACAGACATCCCAGGCGCTACCAACACCAGTTATACGATTACTGCCAGTACAAACCCGCAATACAACCGCTACCGATTGCGCACTGCCTATGGTACCTGCTACAGTTTCAGCACGGTACTCAACGTTATACCAAGGGGTAATTACAGCGGCGGAGACCTCGTAATAACCAGTAATGTAACGCTTGCAGGCGTCTATAACCTCGGCAACAACAACTTTACGATAAACAGCGGTGTTACCGTAACAGTAGCTACCGGTTGTATTTTAGAAATAAACGCACAAGACATAACCGTTAATGGAACCATAAATGGCAACGGAGCGGGAAGTGGTGGCGGAGCCGGCGGTAGTGGAGGTATTTATGGTTTGGCTTCGAGTGGCAATTGTGTCAGAGGAGGTGGAGGTGGCTCAGGTGGCAGCGCCGGCTCCGGCACCGGAGGGGGTGCCGCAGGCAGTAATGGAGGAAATGGCTCATACCATTGTCAAATTTGCGGTAACTTTCTATGTATCGGTAACTCCGATGGTTGTGTAGGAGGTGGAGGTGGTGGCGGCGGCGGCGGTGGTGGAAGCTATGGCGGAGGTGGGGGAACGGGTGCTTTCGGAGCGGTGGGCAATGGTCTCACACAAACTCCCTGTACCTTTTGCTTTATCGGAACAACTTGTAACGCAAGTGGTGGCTCCTATGGAAATGGTGGCTCAAGTGGCAGTGTGTATGGCACGGCTACCGGTACAGACATTGCAATGGGTTCGGGCGGTGGAGGCGGTGGAGGTGGCGGCGGTGGTTGGGACTGGGGTACCTCGGGAGGTTCCGGTGGTGCTGGTGGTGGGGGAGTAAAATTAAACGCATCGCGAGATTTAACTGTTTCATCTACCGGAATTATCACAGCTAACGGCACCAACGGAAACAACGGAGGCACCGGCTCGGGTAACTCTACCGATAATGCCAGAGATTGTGATGCCTCTCCGTACAGTTGTTGCTCAGTCTGTAGCGCATATTGTGTGTGGGATGCTGCTGGCGGTAACGGAGGCGGTGCCGGTGGAGGTTCCGGAGGAGGCATTTATCTGGCAGCATTTCGCAATACTAGTGTTACCGGTACATTACGCGCCAACGGCGGCAATGGGGGCAACGCTACTTCTAACAGTTTTACTTGTTTAGACAACTCACGCGGCGGGGGCGGAGGTGGAGGAGGGCGTATTAAAATTTTCCGCAATCCATGTGGTAACATCAACATCAGTCCATCGGAAGTTACTTACAACGGTGGTGCAGGGGGTGGAGGACCCATAACCGGCGCAGCCGGCTCGCAAGGCACTTACACTATCAACAACCACCCATCCTATTCTGCTTTAACAGCCGGCACCATATCATCTAACCAAACTATATGCTCCGGAGGTACTCCGGCTGCCTTTACTGGAACGGCCTCAACGGGTGGCATCAACACTTTTACTTATAACTGGTTTTCTTGCACCGGCGGCGGTTGCCCTACTCCTACCAGCGGAAACTCATCGCCGGGTACCGGATGGACCGACCGTGGCACTAACGCTACAGGTTTTACAGAAACTAATCCGTTAACATCAACTACGACCTATGTGCGAAGAACAATTTCAGGCAATTGCATTGAATGGTCAAATATTATTACTGTAACGGTTGTTGCGGATCCCACCGCCTCTGCTCCCTCGTTTACTAATGCAACTATATGTGCAGGGGGCAGCACTACTGCCAGCAGTACGATTAGCGGCGGCACCGGTACAGCCACCTATCAATGGCAATTTTTTAATGGTACATCCTGGGTGAATGTTACAAACGGCACACCAACTGGTGCTACTTACTCCGGTGCTACTACAACCTCTTTGGGTATATCGGGTATTACAACACCCGGTAATTATCAATACAGGATCAGCTTTACCTTTAGTGGTACAGGGTGCGATGCCGGTGTAAGTGCAGGAAGTACACTTACTGTTGTGGCCGATCCTACTGTAAACCTGCCAACTTTCTCTGATAACACTATATGTGTTGGTGGTACTACTACCGCCACCGCCACTACATCTGGCGGAACCGGTACTGCAACGTATCAATGGCAGCATTTTAATGGCTCAACATGGAATAATGTAACAAACGGTACTCCGGCGGGAGCCAACTACAGTGGAGCGAGCACAACCAATTTGACGATAAGCGGAGTCACCGCCACCGGCTCGCATCAGTATCGCATGAATGTCACATTTAGTGGGAGCGGGTGTGATGCCGCCAGCAGCTCAGGGGCATCATTTACTGTAGTAGCTGACCCCACCGCTTCTACCCCTTCTTTGACTAACAGTGTTATTTGTGCAGGCGGCAGCACTGTTGCAAGCAGCACTGTATCGGGTGGTACCGGTACGGCCTCCTATCAGTGGCAATATTTTAACGGTACATCATGGAACAACGTTGTCAACGGCACCCCTTCCGGCGCCAACTACAGTGGTGCAACTACAACAAGTTTGACTATAAGTGGCATTACCGCCACCGGGTCTCATCAGTTTCGTATGCTAGCTACTTTCAGCGGCAGTGGGTGCGATGTGGCAACAAGCCCATCGGCAACCCTTACAGTTAATCATGATGTATCAGCAACTAATCCTTCAAATACCAGTATTTGCCAAGGAAATTCGGCTACATTGTCCACCACAGCATCTAATGGTGCGGGCACTTATTCTTATACATGGCAATTCTTTAATGGCTCCTCATGGGTAAACGCTGTGAACGGAACACCATCTGGCTCAACATACAGTGGTTTAGGAACTAACTCCATTGCTATTAGCGGCTTGAGTGGAGGTACAGGTTCTGTCAACTATCAGTATCGTGTAGTTGTTTCAGCATCCGGAAGCGGCTGTACTTCGCACACCACAGGCGCAGCTTCGGTAACAGTTTATCAGGTACCCACTACTTCAAATGCCGGGGCAGATTTTACCGTTTGTGCTCTGAACGGAAATCTTTCCGGCAATAACCCTACTGTAGGTACTGGTGTGTGGACTCAGGTGAGCGGACCGGGCACCACCACTTTCGCTAACGCGTCTCAGCACAATACCGGAATTTCTGTTTCTGCCCAAGGCACATACGTTTATCGCTGGACTATTTCTAACGGGGTTTGCCCTTCTTCACAAGATGATGTGCAGGTTACTTTCTCGCCCGTCACAACCGCTAATGCCGGCACCGACCAGACAGCTTGTGAAACCAACTCGTTCAATTTGTCAGCAAACACTCCGACTTATGGTACCGGCGCCTGGTCATGCATTAGCGGATGCAGCGGGGTTTCATTCAGTAACACATCAAGCCCAACCTCAAGTGTCAGCAACATTCCGTATGGCACTTCGGTTCTACGCTGGACAATTTCAAACGGGTCCTGCAACAACCACGATGATGTGAATATTACCAATGATCAACAACCCGTAATTACCTCTTCTAACGCTGATATGTGTCAGTCACAAAGCCGTACACTCACGGCAAACGTTGGCGGCGGCATCTGGATGGCAGTGTGTGGGCCTTGTGTGTCAGGTAGTGTATTCACAGCCCCCGTTCCTACAGGTACATCGCAAACTATTACCATCACGTATGTCTCACCTAACACTTGTCCGGACGCCACACAAAACATTTTAGTATATCGTGCACCACACGTTGTTTATGCCGGCCCTGACCAAAGTGTTTGTGGCACGACTGCCGACCTCAATTCTACCGTTTTAACAGTTGGAACCGGCTCATGGTCGGTGGTATCCGGCTCAGGAACATTCACCCCAGATAACCTTACTAACACTCCTACAGTTACAGGGCTTGCATACGGTAATAACGTATTCCGCTGGACAGCAACCAATGGGGTTTGTACAGTGCATGATGATGTAACAGTAAAAGGCAACTTGGTTACAACAAACATAGCACATACACCGGGAACCTATCAGGCAAATCGCGAGTGCTATAACTCTCCCGATGGTTGGACACATTACTTTGATGCCGGCCCCGATGGCATACCTCAAAATGCCGATGATCGCAGAGTGATATCTATAAAGAAAAATGGAAATAATATAGGCGAGGTAGGGGATGGTACCTTCATTGCAAGAGTGGTTCTGGACACCACTACCACATCATTTGGTAGTGGTTACGGAAATGGTGGATACTACATAAGTGAAGTTACGGCGCCCTATGTAGCTAACAACGTGAACGCATGGATTGTGATGGGGCGGTACTGGCAAGTTCTCCCCACCGCACAACCCACATCTGAAGTAGGCGTTAAATTTTACTTTGATGCCCAGGACTATACGGATATTACAGGCACGGCAGTGTCGTTGGGGTGGGAGCCAATTCAACGACAGTTTTTGGACTTGCAGTTTTATAAGGTTCACAGCCCCAATAACCCCGCTCCATCCTCTGGACACGTTGGTCTTGATAGCGGAGATGTGAGTATATATGTTGACACGCTGTTCCATCCATACGTTAAACTTTGGACATTTGACTCGCTTGGTACCGGTGACTATGTAGCAACGTTTGAAGTCAATAGCTTCAGCGGCGGAGGCGGAGGTTTTGGCGGCGGAGGTCAAGGCGCTCTTCCGGTAGAACTGCTCTACCTTACCGCCACAGCCGTAAATAATACATACATAAGAGTTGACTGGGCCACAGCAGTTGAAATAAACAATTCGGGCTTTGAAGTACTGCGCAGTACTGATGCTGTAAACTGGAGTGTAATGGGATGGGTGGCAGGCGCAGGCAATAGTACTGAACAGAACACTTACGCCTTTAATGATTTCAACGTACAAAAAGGCGTAACGTATTATTACCGTTTAAGACAGATTGACTGGGACGGTCAATTTAGTTACTCCCATATAGTAAGTGCTTCACTTACCGGGGAAAACACTTTCACTGTAATGGACTTTATACCAAATCCTACGATTGACAAAACTAACCTGCTGATTACCGCTGCAGATAACACTGAAATTGAAGTTGAGTTTTATAGCATGATTGGGCAAAAGGTGTTACAACAGAAGTTTACCTTGCATAGCGGATTAAATGTAGTACGTTTCAGCACTGATAAATTTGCATCAGGCACTTACACTGCTATTGTGAAGCGGGGTAACGATATTTACAGCAAAAAGTTGGTTATCACTCACTAAGCTACTTGCTAGCGTTTACTTAGCCCCGGCAAACGCCCGGGCTTTTTTGTATTACATTATTCGTGTCATAGTACTTTTAGTTATAGTACGTGTTAAATGATCGGCACCGGAATGTGTTTTTTATTTGTTCCGGCAGTTTGATTTGGCATATTAACTTAAATGCTATCTAGAATCACGCAGATTGCTGCATCTGGTCGCTACTTATACCCTAGCGCTTCTGAAGGAGAAAGATACGAGAATAGGAACATTCGGTGATTTCTTGCATAGTGTAGCTACCAACTGTATATTGGTAATAATTTGTTTTTGGCTGGTTGGTAGTATCCCAAAAAGTGTGTATGAAGTGTAGTTGTTTTTTTACAAACATAGTACTTTTTTATTTGTTACATAC
>JANWXI010000065.1:11520-17600 GCA_025057415.1 Chitinophagales bacterium | reverse complement strand
TCTCAGGATTAAAATTAACTTTGTAAATGTATTTCAGGATTACTAATAAAACTGTAAACTTTTTTCAGGACGAGTCACATAAAACAAAGTGCGGGCGCGGCGGGAGCGACAGCGCACCCCGTAGCCAGCCCGACCCCGCTGCCTTGCAGCGCCTGGCAGCGGGGGCACCCCCTGATTAAAAAACAGATATGTGTCTGTAACATATTGATACTTGCATTAAAATTATTTGTAATTCACCGGCGGGATTTTGAAAGATTGCCGCCAAATCATTTATTTGTATCGCAGGCGATGCCGGTGCGCGATGATTGGGCGTGAGCAGGCAGCCAGAATTTAAAATTAGAATAGATGCAGCAGCCGAAAATTCTTCTGGAGGTTAAAAACCTGGTGACGGAGTTTAGCACTGATGGGGGCATTGTAAAAGCCGTGAATGATGTATCGTTTACGCTCAACCGTGGCGAGACCATTGGGATTGTGGGCGAGTCGGGCTCGGGTAAGTCGGTTACATCGCTCTCAATTATGCGGCTGATACCGAATCCGCCGGGGCGTATTACGGCCGGGGAGATAAATTTTTACCGCAACGATGGGCGTATTGTCAACCTGCTTTCGTTGCCTGAATATGAGATGCGGCATTACCGGGGCAATGAGATTTCGATGATTTTTCAGGAGCCGATGACATCGCTCAATCCGGTGTTTACCTGCGGTAATCAGGTGATGGAGGCCATCTTGTTGCATCAGAAGGTTAGTCGTCAACAGGCGCGCGACATCACGCTGCAGATGTTTGAAAAAGTGCGTTTGCCTAATCCGGAGCGAATTTTCAGGGCATATCCGCATCAGCTATCCGGGGGGCAAAAGCAGCGCGTGATGATTGCCATGGCGATGAGTTGCAATCCTTCTATTCTGATTGCTGATGAGCCCACTACGGCGCTGGACGTAACCGTGCAGAAAACGATTTTGGATTTGATGGCGCAGTTAAAGAGCGAGATTGACAGCTCCATCATTTTTATTACACACGACCTTGGCGTAATTGCGGAAATTGCCGATAAGGTGATTGTGATGTACAAAGGGAAAATTGTAGAGCAGGGGCATGTGTTGGATATTTTCGGTAATCCGCAACATCCCTATACGAAAAGTTTGCTGGCTTGCCGCCCGCCTTTAGGCAAACGCCTGCGCAAACTGCCCACGGTAGTGGATTTTATGGAGGAAACACCTGAGGGGCAAATTATTGAAAAACACAGGTCGGTGGCAGACGCTATCAACGCTGTGGTAATTTCGGAGCGGGAGATTGAGCAGCGGCGCGCAGAATTATTTCAGCGCAAGCCAATTTTACAGTTGCGGAATGTGAAGACGTGGTTTCCGGCGCGCAAGGATTTTTTCGGGCGCGTGCTGGAGTATATCAAAGCTGTGGATGATGTGTCGTTTGATGTGTATGAGGGTGAAACGCTGGGACTGGTGGGCGAGTCGGGATGCGGTAAAACCACGCTGGGGCGCACGATATTGCGTTTAGTGCCCGCGCACGAGGGTGAAATCATTTTTGACGGCAAGAACATTCTGGCGTTGGATAATCGGGAGATGAAGGAGATGCGCAAGCACATGCAGATTATTTTTCAGGACCCGTATTCATCGCTCAATCCGCGCATTACGATAGGCGATGCGATATTGGAGCCGATGCATGTGCATGGGATTTACGCCAACGAAAAAGAGCGCAAAGAGAAAGTGATGGAGTTGCTTGAAAAAGTAAACATGAAGCCCGAGCATTACAACCGCTATCCGCACGAATTCAGCGGCGGGCAGCGTCAGCGGATATGTATTGCGCGTGCGCTGGCGCTAAATCCAAAATTCATCATCTGCGATGAGTCGGTTTCGGCACTGGACGTATCGGTGCAGGCGCAAGTGCTCAACCTGTTGATACAACTGCGCGAGGAGTTTAAGTTTACGTATATATTCATATCGCATGATTTGTCGGTGGTGAAATTTATGAGCGACCGCATGGTGGTGATGAATAAAGGGAAAATTGAAGAGATGGGCATCAGCGATGATATCTATAACAATCCGCAGCGCGAGTACACCAAAAATCTCATAGCCGCCATACCCAAGGGTGAGTTGAGCGATATACAGAAACGTTTTTCGGTGCGGGTGTAGCGTAATGCGTCAGGTTAACCTGCTGTATTGCTATTGAACAGAAACTTTAAGGTTTCTTCTATAAACGCGTCGGGCTGGTCGGCATGCACCCAGTGTCCGCTGTTTTTGATTTCCGTCAGTTCATGGTGCGGAAACATGGCTGCCAGGGCAGGGTAGTTTTCGCGGTTGATGTAGTCAGAGCTTTCTCCTTTAATGAATAGAGCGGGAAGATTTACCGTCCGCACTGTTTCGATGGCTCCGCTGATATGCGCGTAGTTTTCTTTGAGTGCATGGGCGTTGAATCGCCACCGAAAACCTTCAGGCGTTCTCTCTGCATTTTTGAGAAGAAACTGTACAGTGGCTTCATCGCTTAGTTTTTGGCGCAAACGCCCGGCAATCTCACTCCGCGATGCGACCGGTTGCTGCAATGCGTACGCTATCGCATCAAAAACATCAGCGTGGCGGTCGTTGTAAGCAGCAGGCGTAATGTCTGATATTATCAATTTATGCAATGTTTCGGGATACATCTGCGCGTATTGCATAGCTACTTTACCACCCATTGAGTGACCCAGTAATGAAATTTTTGTAAGCCCTTGCAAAATGGCAAATTCCCGGACATCATTTGCCATAACAGGATAAGTGAATTCATCGCTGTGGGGTGAGCGCCCGTGATTGCGCAAGTCAAGGATATAAACAGCTAATGCGCGGTGGTATTGCTGCACGGCTTGTTCAGCCATGCGGCGGGCAATGGTTTGCCAGTTATCCAGTGAGCCAAACAAGCCGTGCAGGATGATAAGCGGCTCTCCGGTACCAAAGGATTTGAAATTGAGTTGCACTGTTGGATTAATGTTTGTGTAAAAACCCCAAATAAATGAAAAAGAGGGGTTTCTTTTGAAGAATTTCGCTTATATATGCCACAGCATGTGTAGCTACTATACAAATGTTGAACTTTTGTTTATTTCGTAGAGGGTAATTTTTAATAGGATAACAATAGCATTTATTACATGAAAGGTATTACCGATACAAGCAGCGTCACGTTTCGGCAGTTAATGGGTAACGGATTGCGATATGTGATACCTAAATTTCAGCGCGATTATACCTGGGATACCGAGCAATGGGATGATTTGTGGTTTGACATTCAACAGCTCTGGAATAAAAATACACATGAGCATTACATGGGTTATCTGGTTTTGCAGTCACTGGATAATAAATCCTTTCAAATTATTGACGGACAACAACGGCTTACGACTTTGAGCATTTTGGCGCTGGTAGTACTCAAGTGTATTCAGGATTTAATTGATAAAGGAGAAGATGCCGGAAATAACCAAAAGCGCATTGAAACTTTGCGCAGCAGCTTCATTGGTTATACCGATCCCGTAACTTTAAATACCGATAACAAATTACGCTTAAACCGTAACGGAGACAGTTACTATCGCAACTACCTTGTCCTGCTCAAAGATTTACCCAGAAGAAACATAAACCGTTCCGAAAAAGGCATGCGCGATTGCTTTATATGGTTCTACGAAAGAGTTCGTAAAGCATACACAACGGGCGTACAGCTTGCTACTTTTTTGGAGGAGTTATCTGACAAGTTGTTTTTTACGCGCATCATTGTGAGCGATGATTTTAATGCTTTCAGAGTGTTTGAGACGTTAAACGCAAGAGGGGTGCAGCTTTCTGCTTCAGACCTCCTGAAGAACTATTTGTTTTCGGTTGTGGACGAAAGCCATCCGCATCAAAACGAAATAGAAGAACTGGAAAATCTGTGGAGCAGTGTAATTGATAAATTAAAATCAGAAAAGTTTGAAGAGTATTTGCGGTATTACTGGAATAGTCGTCATAAAATCGTCAGGAAAAATCAGTTGTACAAAGCAATAAGAAATAGCATACGAAGTAAAGGCGAAGTGTTTTATCTGGTAAGGGAGCTGGACGAATACGCTGATTTATTTATTGCTCTGCAAAATCCCGAGGACGAGTTTTGGGCAGGTAAGCAAGAATTGAAAAAGTATTTGAAAGAACTTCACCTGTTTCAAATCAGACAGCACTTATCATTGTTTATGAGCGCTTACAAGAAGCTGAGCGAGGAAGATTTTACACACCTTGCCCGTGCCATCAGCGTAATATCTTTCCGCTATAACGTTATAGGCGGCTATAACCCCAATGAACAGGAGGAAGTATATAACAGGGTGGCTATCAAAATATTTCGCGAAGGCGCATTTAAAACGGATGATTTGGAAGAGGTATACGTAGGTGACAAGAAATTTGAGACGGATTTTGAGCATAAGGTTTTCAAAAGCAGCTCACGCAATCACAAAATTATAAAATACATTTTGGGGAAAGTGGAACGCCAGCAATTTCAAAACGAACTAAACATAGAAAGCGACTTGTTCACGGTGGAGCATATACTTCCTGAAAGCGCGGATGATACCTGGGGCGATTTTGATATGGAGGCGATCCAACGCTCTGTCTATCGCATAGGAAATCTGACACTTTTAGAAAAGCACCTGAATAAGGAAGCAGCCAACTTAAGTTATTCGGAGAAAAAGGAAATTTATCGAAATAGTAGTTGCGAGTTAACCCGAAAAATTGCCGATGAGTATGATACATGGACTGAAGAGTATATTGCCGACCGGCAAAAGAAGTTAGCCAGGTACGCAAAAGGGATTTGGAAGTTGTAACAACATACAGAGAAATTGTACGTTTGCCTTATGTGCTATCCGCAAATGTTACTCAAAATAACTTACTCCTTTTCACTAAAAAGGGCATCAGCACCTGCCTGAAATCTTCGTTGATGTCGGCTTCCACAAAATCAATGTTGTATTGCCCGCAGCGCAGGCGAAGCTCGCTTTCGTATTTTCTCATTTGCGTTACGTAGTGTTCGCGCACCTGGCCACTGTGCAGTTTTACCTCTTCTCCGGTTTCCATATCAATAAAACGATATGGGCGATTTTCGTACTCAAATTCCAGCTCCTTACGCTTATCAACCGTGTGAAACAGTACCACCTCATGTTTGTTGTAGCGCAGGTGTTGCAGGGCGCTGAACAAATCATCGGTGTATTGGGTGTCGGCATAATCAAACATATCGCTGAAGATGATTATTAAGCTGCGCTTGTGGGTCGTTTCGGCAATTTCGTGTAAGCAACGGGCTGCCTGTGTGGGTACGTTGAGCGGTTCCTGTTGAAGCAGGTTTTCCAACTGAGCAAAAAGCAAGCGGTGGTGGGTGGTGCTGCCTTTGGCAGCCGAGTGAAAAACAACTTTATCGGTAAAGATGCTTAGCCCTACGGCATCGCGCTGGCGTTTGAGAAGGTGAATAAGCGAAGCAGCAGCATATACCGCAAAACGAAGTTTGTGTATGCGGCCCTTTTCTTTGGGGAAATACATGGAGGAGGAAGCATCAATCACCAACTGACAGCGCAGGTTGGTTTCTTCCTCGTATTTTTTTACGAACATTTTACCGGTGCGGGCATATACCCGCCAATCCAGATGGCGGGTGCTCTCGCCCGGGTTATAGAGGCGGTGTTCGGCAAATTCAACCGAGAAACCGTGAAAGGGAGATTTATGAAGCCCTATGATGAAACCTTCCACTACCTGCCTGGCTAATAATTCGAGGTTTTCTATCTCCGGAAAGGGATTTTTTTCCAATTCGCTCATTGCCGCGAAGAAAACCAAATTTCTATGCTTTGCTACATGGCAGATTTGAAAATGCAGTTACACTGGCGGAGAGATTAAAGTTTTGATAGGGTAGGAGAGGAAGGGAGTACGACTTATCGCCAGTTGTGAAACGAGCCGTAACGGGTTGTGATATTGATTTCTAAGCGAATTGTGTGAGTTTGAGGTTGGGTTGCGCCCCCCAGCGGCGGGCCCAACCCAAAACGGTTTGTATAATTATTTTTTATTTTTAAAATACAGAAGTTATTAAAAACAAAGAAAATAGTGAAAAGATTATTTGACAACACAAAAAA
>JANWXI010000065.1:0-11510 GCA_025057415.1 Chitinophagales bacterium | reverse complement strand
TGGGTTTTTTTTTTTTTTTTTTTTGGTTTTTTGTTTTTTTTTGGGTGGGGTTCGCGCCGCCGGGGGGGGGCCCCAACCCAATCGGTTTGGTAATATTATGTTTTATTGTAATATGCCTGAAGTTCTATACAACTAAGCAATTCGTAAATCGTTTATTGCACATCACTCAATGAGCGGATTTGCAGTTGCGGGCCGTTAAAATCGCCCAGGATACCGGTAAAAGATTTATTGCCCGAAGGGAGCGCTGTGCTGCTGAAGGTGGCCTGGCTGCGGGTATAATGGTTGATACTGCCTGTAAGGTCAGTAATTTGTTTAGTACCGCTCCATGTAGTGCCACTGCCGCTGATGGAAGCATTTTGAATCGTAATGAGTGTTGACTCCCAAGTATCTGCATTGGCCAATACCTCGGCAACGGTAGCGATGCGCGGCTGTACCGTGCCGGTGCCTATTTTAACACAGGCGCTTGCCGGTGTGTTGATGAATTCCAGTAATCCGTTGTAAGTTGTAAGGGTCAGACCACTCACGTCCACTTCTACCAGGTCGCCCAACGAAAAGTTGTGATTGGCGGTAAAACGTACTACGATGCCGCCCGTACTATCTTGTATGGCCATGTTCTTAGGATCAAAGTTTGCGTTTTCATTGTCTGAAATCACAACACCTGAAATTTTTTTGCCGGCGGGCATTACTACATCGCTGCCGCTGTAAAGCTGGCGAATACCGAGTATGCCGTTACCGGGGTTAATCGTACCGCCGCATCGGGTGCTGTCTAGCCGTACATCGTTCAAATCGCGAATGATGAGCTGGCCGGTATTATTGAATACACTGTAAACGGCAATCAGTTTGCCGTTGCCGGTAGGCGTGAGCGAATTGGCGAATTTGGCGTAGCCACTCGTGCGCACAATGATGCTGCCGCCGCTGCAATCCTTCAGGGTGCGATTAACCGAGTTTTTATTGTAGCCATCGGCATAGGGTTTATTTACGTCAGTAAGTGCAAACTCCACACCGTTAAGTTCTATGAGCGTGTTTTGATATGAATTATTTAATTGACTGATAGTGACGGCTTTGGGCACTACGGGTAGTCCCCAAACACCTTTCAGTATATAACGATCCACCAACGAAGAAGGGATGGGTTGCACGGAGTTTGCTTCGTTAATGTAACCACCAAGCTGATAAAGCCCTGCGAATGTTCCCACCCACAAACCTTTCAATTTAATGAACACACGGCGGCCCACGGGGTAGTCGGTGTAGAGGTTAGTGCGGTCAATGCGAACTGATATACCGCCTGTGCTGTCCTGAATAATGATGTTTTGATAGAAATTACCACTTTGGTCATTGGCAACTACTACACCACTAATGACGAGCTCCTCCTGAAACTGATAATTCTGCCCGCCCGACCTTGCTTTTACGGAGTCAATAGTGAAGTTTACTGTAATGTCAGGGTCAACGCCGTTGGCAGGTGGTTCATCGTATTTTTCTTTGATACACGAGGATACGCCCGAAATGAAAAGTAGCGATGTAAGGTATAAGAATGTTTTTTTCATATATATCAAATTTGTAATTTATTGCATGCGGAAAGCAACGTTAATGAAATATGTGGTGCCGTACATGTAAAAATACCGCGGAGCGAATTTATCGGCATTGCCCCCGGTAAAATCAAACCGCAGTTGCTCAAATCCGCCGGTGATGAACTGACGGTTGTTGGTGATGTTGTTAACCCCCACATTAAACACGAGGAAGTACTTCTTTTTCAGATTGGGAAATTGTTTGTTGAGCAGCCAGGAGTAGCCGGCAAACATATCCATGATGAAATGGCCCTGCAGGCGGTTCTGGTAGAAAATCTCTTTAAATTCAGTTGAGTTTTGGTCCAGTCCGTCTATGGCTTCCAGGGTTCTGCGCACCGGATTGAAGTTGAGCCACATCCAATCGTAGTAGCTGAAGTTTACGTTAATGAACCAGAACTTGGGGTCGCGGTATTGAATACCGAAAGTAGAGGCAAGCTGCGGAGTACCGCCCACATTAAAACGCTTGCTGTAAACGGTTTCGGTGCTGCGCACCTCAGCATTATTGTCCTGCGTGACGGTGGCAATCATCCTGTCAGTATATTGATAGCGCCCGATGCTAATGGCAGAAACAGCGCTGAAACCTTTGTAAATTTTTACCTCAGCGCCTGCTTCAAAACCCCAGTGGCGGGTATCCATGTTGGTAAGCGTGTAGTTGATAAAGGTGCGGTACAGGTCGCTGTAAAAAGGGGTGGTTTGCGTTTGGTTGTTGAATTGGGTGTAAAAGAAATCGGCTTTTACTTTCAAACGAGGCGCAGTATGCCTATAGCCGATTTCACCTCCGTAAATTTGCTCGCTCGTTAAGCCGCGCGCCACTTCATTTCGGGTGCGGATAGATACGAAGGAGTTATCAAAAAACGGGGCACGCGTCATATATACGCCGTGTGCGAATACGTAGTTTCTGCCGTTGATTTTGCCGGTGATACCTGCCTTAAAAGCGTAATTGAAAAACTGTTGTATGGCAGAGCGTCCGAAACTGTTATCCGGAAATAACCCGTTGCGCACGTTGCCTTTTCTCCAAAAGGTTGTGTAGGATAATTCAGTGCCAACATAAAAATCAACATGATTGAAGCGGAAACACGGTACTGCCCAAAAAGCTCCGCGATGTACGTTAGCGTAGTAATCGTACCCCCAGCGGTCGCCTGTTTTGAGCAGTCGGTTAGGCCGGTTCAGGTCGTTTTGCGCCATGCTGTCGTTATCCGGAAAGTCGCGCTCGGCAAACTGGTTCACGTCCACATAAAAATCAGCGCCCAGCAGGTCTTCTACTGTTTTATAGTTGCGTATTTGCTGCCACAAATACGTTACTCCGCAGCTAAGCGAAACGTTGTCAGAAATAATCTGGTTAAGCGTGGATGCAAAGTGAAGTTTGCGCGTATCCTGTGTACGCCCCTCAATGATGTATCGGGCGCGCTTGCCGGTAACGGTGTTACCGGGTATTCCATCCACATTCTGTATCGTTTCTACGCTGTTGAAGTTGGCTTCGTACAATTTTTGCCAGTTGATTTGGCGTACATTTTCGTTTTCGCGCCACTCTTTTTCGGCAAGGGCGCGCAGCAGGGTATCGCCAATAAAGGAGGGTAAATAACGATAGTAGTCGGGGCGCGGGTCAGGGGCGTTGTTCCAGTCAATACCGGTAATGGTGCGTTTGCCGAAGGTGAACCCGAGCGATGTTTCTATGTTTGTTTTGTTACTTGGCTGGGCTTCGTGCGTTAATATGATAACAGGCATGTGTGTAATTGCAATGCTGCTGTTTCGCTTTCGCCCGTTTTGATAGCCCCACAGCGGGTTGTAATAGTTAGAACCGGCTAAATTATATGCTTCTTGCACAGAAGAGGTTTGTCGTCCGTTGCGGGTAGGGGCACCAAAGGCCGTAAGGGCAATGGAGTGCTTACGCAGAATTTTTTCGACAGAGAGGAAATAGGAGTAGCCGTCAAAAAACGTACCGGGCACATAACCTTCTGCAGCCCACCTGCGCGAGGCAGAAACACTCACAGCCCATCCTTTAATAATGCCGGTACTGTACGTAGCCATCAGGCGCTGGCGGTAATTGCGGTTTGTAACCGCATAGGAAAGTTGCAACTGCCTGCGTTGCTTGCCGGCGCGCGCATCAAATGCATTGGCTCCACCTACACCCCCGAACGCAAAAGTAGTAGGCGCTATACCAATGGTATTATCGCGGTTCCACATCACGTTATTCAGCCCGGACCATTGTGCCCATACGGTGCCCCCATCGTCCACATCATTCATAGGCAACCCGTTGATGTACGTAACAAAGTTTTCCGGTTCATAACCGCGAATGCGAAATCTTGTAGCGCTGAAAATGAAGGATGCCTGCGAAAGGTACGGGTCACGGCTGGCGTTAAGGGCGCTACTAACATTCTGTGCAGTGCCGTCTTTCTCGTCCACATCTGATACTTCCAGTACCGGTATGTTATCAATATTTTGCCGGTCGTCCTCCTGGTCAATTTTTTTATAGAACAAAACTCCTGCATTCGTGAGCCACCTGTCGGTGCTCACTCCGTCTTTGAGTAGAAACTTTTCATCTCCTATCTGAAGCTCAATGCGGTAACGGCCTGACGGCACATTTACCGTAAACTTTCCATCATTATTCGTGGTGGTGGTTATGGTGGTATCAGGTCCCGTTAATATAAGAATGGCATTGGTTGCGGGTTCTGTTGTTACTTCTTCCAACACGATACCCGTAACTGTTTGTTGTGCCGATAATTCGAAGAATAATAGCAATAACGGAAATAGGAGGAGATTGCGCATACGGGTGGCAAAAGTAAACCAAATTACTATGCACCAAATTGTCTCGTGTTAACACCGCAATAAGATATCGTTGAGGTAATGTAAACAATGAGAGCAATCCACAAACAAGGTTTACACCCTGCTGTGTTTTATCTGTAACAATTTTACTGCCTGAAGTAACATACGGTTACTCCACGCTGATAAGTTCCGTATCAAATATCAACGTGGCGTTGCCGGGTATAGCGCCCGGATATCCGTTTGGCCCGTAACCAAGCTCTGAGGGAATAATTAACTTATACTTTGAGCCGACACGCATCAGAGCTATGCCCTCATCCCATCCTTTGATAACCTGTCCGGCGCCAAGGGTAAAAGGCAGCGGCTGGTTGCGGTCGTATGAGGAGTCAAATTTCTTTCCGTTGGCGAACATACCGGTGTAATGCACCTGTACCTTCTTACCATTTTCTGCTTTTGGTCCGGTGCCTTCGCGCTCAACCACATAGTACAAACCACTGGCGGTTTTTTTCGCGTTGGGGTATTTCTCTTTTACAATTTCGGCTGCGGGTTTGGTAATGAGGGCTTGCTCTGCTTTGACGCGCGCGTCTGCCTCGGCTTTTTTGATTTGATAGGTTTTTAATCCGTCAAATTTCTCTGCGTCTTTCCCGATGCGGATGATACGCACGGAGTTCATCACATCGCCCTGTGCGATGGTATTGACTACATCCTGCCCCTGCACCACACGGCCAAATACGGAGTGTTTGTTATCCAGCCAGGGGGTGGCTACATGCGTTATGAAAAATTGCGTTTGGTTGGTGTTGGGTCCGGCGTTTGCCATTGAAAGTACACCCGGACCGTCATGGCGAAGCGTAGGGTCAAACTCATCGGGGAAAGTGTATTTGGTGAGTGCGCCTGAGCCGTTACCAGCGGCATCTCCGCCCTGTATCATGAAGTTTGCAATCACGCGGTGAAACGTCAGGCCATCGTAGAACGGCTGACCCAGAGGACGGCCGCTGTCGGTTTGTTTTCCCTCGCAAAGAGCCACAAAGTTACCAACTGTCATCGGCACTTTCTGATATTCCAGCTTACATACGATGATTCCTTTAGTAGTGTTGAACTCAGCGTACAAACCCGGCTCTTTGCGCCAATCGGTGTTTGCAGCAGAGGTTTGCGTGCCGGTTTGGGTGGGAGCGGCGGCCGGTTCACCGGCGGGCGTATCGGATGTTTTGGGCTTGGCATTGCAGGAGTTTAAAACTCCGGCTATTGCCAGCCACATGGCAAGAATTTGTTTGGTCATTATCATTGTACAGTTGTTTTATTTGTTTGAGTAATGTGTTGCTTGCGTATCTGCAGCGTGCGAATATAGTACATTGTAGTTGTCTATCTGTTTAGGAATGTTAATTATACAACGGTAAGTCATTGAGTGCATCCAGAAATTTTTTTTCAGTTTTTTCAAGCCCCAGGTAGCTTTTGCCGCCTGCTGCGTTGCGGTGACCACCACCTTCAAAATGTTTGCGTGCAAACTGGTTGACATCCACCGCGCCGCGCGAGCGGAAACTTACTTTGATTTTGTCGGTCTCTTCACTGAAATAGGCGCTTACTACTACGCCCTCAATTTTGAACGGATAATTTACGAGCCCTTCACTGTCTCCACTTTGCAAGTTAAATCGTTTTATTTCCTCACTACTAAGCATCATGTATGCCACTTTTCCGTCTTTAACAAGTTTTAGTTTCTCATGCAGACAGTACCCGAAGAAACGCAGGCGGTTTTCGCGGAAGATGTTATTTATTTTTTCGCTGACGTAATCCGGGCGAACACCTTTCTCTAAAAGTGATGCGGCAATGTGCATGGAGCGCGGAGTCGTGTTATTGAACTGAAAAAAACCGTTATCGGTCACCAGACCTGTGTATAGGCATAGCGCCAAATCTTCATCTATCCAATCTGTGCAGTGGAGAGCAGCTATGATGTCGTAGAGCATTTCGGAAGTAGCGCAATAGCTCGTATCACTGAACATGATTTGGGCAAACGGTTCCGGCTGCTGGTGGTGGTCAATCAATACTTTTGCGGCTTCAGCACTCTGTACGATTGCACCGAGTTGCTCCAACCGGGAAAAATTGTTGAAGTCAAGGCAAAAGATTAATTCGGCATTTTGTAAAAGTTCGTGGCATTTGGCTTTGATGGCTTCGTTTTCATACACTAATACCGCATCAACGCCCGGCAGCCAATTCAGGTTTTTGGTGTACTCGGTGGGAGAAATAATGGTTGCCTCGTGGCCCCGCCTTTCCAGAAATTTTTTCCAGGCTAACGATGCACCCAGCGCATCAGCATCGGGCTGCGGGTGAATGATGATGACCGATTTGCGCCTGGTGCGCAGGATGTCGTTTAACGATGTAATTAGTTTTTCGCTGAAAGCCATTCGGTGCGAAGGTGCTATATTTATTCAAATTCTCCACCCATTACCGGGTTTTGGCTTTCCGGTGAAGGTTCGGGAAAATGTTGGGTTACTGTAATGTATTAGGTGTTTACTATATGCGTTACATCACTATTATTTTACACGAAAGAATCCTTATCGCTTACATGTTTAAAAAAAACTTAAGTGTGGAAACAGTATGCTATTCCTCAAAAATTTCGAAGCGGTAACTTTCCATAATGGGGTTGGCGAGTAACTGGCGGCAGGCATTTTCTACCTGGGCGGCTGCTTCCTCTTTGCCCGCAGCAGAGAGTTTGAGCGTAATGTGTTTACCCACGCGTACATCCTCTACGGTTGAAAACTTGAGTTTGTTCAAACCGTGCTTCACGGCTTTGCCTTGCGGATCCAGCAGTTCTTTGTGGGGCATGATGTCAATTTCGGCTCGGAAGTTCATTTGTTGAATAATTTTAATGTAATAGAAAGGCAAATATACAACAGAATGATGACAGACAGGGCTGCGAATTTACAAAGGATTAGTATCAGACAAGAAAGTCCGATGAAAACCAACCGTATTTTGTTTTCATTCCAGGAGAGATTCCGGAATTTGAACGAGAACATCGGAATTTCGCAAATCATAAGCCATGCAAGGGCTGCTGTGATTATGTAAAGCGGCAACGGGTGCAGCAAAGCATCGGCCAGGTGGTATTGGTTGTGCAATACGATGAGCAGTAAACCGGTAACAAACAAGGTGGCTGCCGGTGTGGCTAAACCGATGAAATTTTCGGACTGGCGCGTGTCAATGTTAAACTTAGCCAGACGGAGCGCTGCAAATGCTGTTAGGAGAAATGCCGGCGCAGCAGCAAGAAAAAATTTTATTTCACTCATGTACCCGAAACTCTTCTCTGCTGATTCATACAGCAACCAAAACATGATGCAACCGGGCACTAGCCCAAAACTGATGACATCGGCCAACGAGTCGAGCTGCTTACCTAATTCTGTGTCGGATTTCGTAAATCGCGCAGCAAAGCCATCTGCGAAATCGGCAATAAACGAAATGAGCACACACCAGGGCACAAGTTCAATGCGGCTGCTAAATACAAGCACCACTGCCACGCAGCCACTCAACAGATTGAACAAAGTGAAAAAATTGGGCAAATTAAATAGCACCATGGGTTATTTGCTGTTCATAATCTCTTCTATTTCCTCTGCTTCTATTGGGATATCGGCTGTTAAATCTACAGGGCCGTTTTTGGTTACTAAGATGTTATTTTCAAGGCGTATGCCTGTTTTTTCTTCACGTATGTAGATGCCCGGTTCGCAGGTGAGAACAGCGCCCGGGCGAAGTTTTTCGTAACGATTACCCACATCGTGTACATCCAGACCCAGGAAGTGCGCGATACCATGTGGAAAATATTTTCTGTATGCCGGATTTTCATCGGTCTGGTTTTTCAGGTCGGTTTTTGTAAGTAGTTTGAGGCCTATCAGTTCGCTTTCCATAATTTTTGCAGCTTCGTTGTTGATTTCCTGCAGGGTAACTCCTGGGCGCATCATCGCGGCGGTTTTGCGAAGCACACGCAATACCGCATCGTATATTTTCCGTTGCCGCGCCGTGAACCTGCCGCTTACGGGTATTACGCGTGTGAGGTCTGCGTTGTAATTGGCATACTCGGCTCCGCAGTCCATCAAGAGCAGTTCACCTTTGCGGCACTGGCTGTTGTTGGCAATGTAATGCAACACACAGGCATTCACGCCCGAAGCGATGATGGGTTCGTATGCCTGACCGGTAGCGCGGTTCATCATGTATTCGTGTGTAATTTCGGCTTCTACTTCGTACTCCCATACATCGGGTTTCAAAAATTTCATGGCGCGTAAAAAACCCTTATGCGTAATGGCGATGGCGCGTTTCATCAGAGCGATTTCCACATCGCTTTTGCTTGCCCGCAGCCGGTGCATGATGGGAGCGGAGCGCTCGTAGCGATGCAGTGGAAATTTTTCCATGAGGTTGCGTGCAAATTCCGCCTCGGGGGTTAGGTGGGTGAGAACGCTGCGGTCGTGCTCATTTGTATTGAGGTAAACGTGGTCGGCATAGTGCATCAAATTGCGGAGCACTTCGGGAAATCTGTCGTGCCACATCACCTGTTCGCAGCCGGAGATTTCTTTTGCCTCCTCCACAGAGTGTTTACGACCTTCCCACCACAAAGTATGCTCGTTGGTTCTGCGTATGAATAGCACTTCGCGGAATTTTTCATCGGGGGCATCGGGAAAAAGTATCAGCGAGGTTTGTTCCTGGTCAATGCCGGTTAGGTAAAACAAATCGGGGTTTTGCCTCCATTTGTAAGTTGCATCTGCGCTTCGGGTGGGCGCTTCGTTGCTGATAAACACAGCGAGCGAGCGTTTTTTCATTTGCTTGCGAAAGTTGCGGCGGTTCTCTGTAAAAAGCCGGCTGTCTATTTTATCGTAGCGCATGTGGTTTGATTTATGTTTTACAAACGTGCTTTAAAGCTCCACTCTATTTTAAATATGGCTTCCACTTCACCGGTTTCGGAGCGGCCGGTGGCGGTGGCGGTATAGGTTTTTGCCTCTCCGGTTAAGATAGCTTGCTCTACCGTTTCATTCATGGCTTTGCCATCGCTACAGGTAAACGTAGTAAGACCGGTTGCTTTTTTCAAAAAGTCGGCTTCCAGATGTGTGACCAGCATAGATACGGAGGGTCGCGCATTGTAGGTCATCATCAGCGCCAGCACGCCGCTGCTCATCTCGGCCGCCATACTCAGCACGGCAAAGTAGGTGGAGCGAAAAGGATTTTGCGTAAGCCAGCGATACGGTACCGTAATGCTGCAGGTGTGGGCATTTACCTCTTTTACACGGCAACCCGCTATAAAGGCAGCAGGCAGGTTTTTCAGCAGGAACAACCTGAAATAAAGTGGATTACGAATCATGCGCAAAAATTTTTCATCGTGCTCCTGCCGGTGCCTGCGATAAGCATCTAATTTTTCACTGTTCATCTTGCGATGATAGGATGTTTTGGCAATATATGCACACAGGGGAGCATTGAAACGAATTACCGGATTGGTTTAATGATGTAATAAATAAATGTACCGTGTATATGCCATCAGATTTATTGAAGGCCACCTTTTGTGATGCGCGTGCCTGGCAAGAAGCGGCTGCGTTCACTTTGTTGCACTCTCAAATTTCACTGCACGATGTTGGCGATAATTTTTTTACCGACAAGGGAGGTTTCATTTTTTAAAAATAAAATCCGGCAGCACGAGGCCGCCGGATTTCCCTCCTTCACAATGCAGTGAGTTGAAGATTATTTGTATTTTGCCTGCTCGGCTTTCAGTTTATCGAGCAGTGAGCGTTGCGCATCAATTTCGGCTTTTTTGGCCGCTATCTGTTTTGCGGTTTCGGCAATGCTGCTCTCGGCACGGGTGATAGCTGATTTACTTTCGTTGATGCGGTTGTTTTCGTTTTGAATATCTTTCTGAATGTTTTCAAAGTTTTTCTCCATACCCTGCAGTTCTTTTTGTGTTTCTCTGAGGCGTTTTTCCCTTTCGGCTAAGTTATTGTTGGATATGGTAGCTTTTTTATCGGCAATCAGTTTGTTTTTCTCGTCAATGTTCTTTTTGAACGTTTCGACCTGTGATTGGAGGGTGGCAATTTCGTTTTTCAGTTTTTCAATTTGTGCGTTTTTCTCGCCTATATCTTTGCTGGCTTTTTCCATGTCTTTTTCAAGACCTTTTTTGTCGCTTTCGAGAGCTTTGATTTCTGTTTCCAGCGCTTTGCGGTCAAATTTTGCCAACTCCTCTTTTTGTTTATTGATGTCGGCTTTTTTCGCTTCTATCTCAGCAGTAATACCGGCTTTTTGTTTTTCACCGGCAGCTATAGCGCTTTCTGATTTTTTGATGTTTTCGTTGGCTTTGCGCACATCGCCCTCCAGATTTTCTTTATTTTTTTCGAGACCGCGCAGGTCGCTGTCTAACTTTTCGAGTTTTTTATTTTCCTCGCGGAGTTTGGCTTCGTACTGGTCGTAGATGATTTGTTTGTAAACGTTGCCGGTAATGCCACGGGCGGCAGCGTATTGCGCCTGGTTAGACGGGCTGAAAAACAAACCGCCTACACTGTAAAAGGTAGTGAGTTTTACCTGCTCGCCCTCCTGCATGATGAGGGCGTGAATATCAATGGGTTGGTCGCTAATGGCAGCGATGCGGGCATCATCTATCAGGTACTCTACATTGCCTTTGGCAGGTCTGATGAATTTACCTTTGAAATCTTTGGTTTTGTTTTCGAGTACTTTGGCAACCTCTTCGGTATTCGTTCCGGGGATGATTACCTCTATGCCCGGATGTTCACCTTTGCTCATGGTCTTTCTGACGTCCTGCAGGGGTACATCTTGCGCCTGAATAAAGATAAGGGATGGGAGCAGTGTAAGTAAGGCAGAAATTTTTTTCATAGTGGTGGTAATGGTATTTTTGAAGTTCGGGTTTAGGAAGGGTTTTAGGGCTTGTTTATGTTTTGCGTTAGGTTAAGTGACTAAAGTTATACAGGGGTGGCATTTTTCAAATTTTGTGCCAAACGTGGTGCGAGGTAGATTAATAAAGAAACGTAGAGTGCTCTGTCATGCACCGTTAGCAGGTTGTGCTATGCAACTCCTGATGTAGAGTTTTGGGATGTAAAAAAGAATTTTGCTGTAAGTGCATTTAAAGTTGTGCAGTAATATTGGTGGCTGTGATGGTGTACTGAGAGCAAACGGGTGAGGGATGCGAGCGGAAAGCCCGCAGCCGCGCCGCGCCCGCCT
>JANWXI010000064.1 GCA_025057415.1 Chitinophagales bacterium | reverse complement strand
GCGCGGCGGGAGCGACAGCGTACCCCGTAGCAAGCCCGACCCCGCTGCCTTGCATCGCTTGGCAGCGGGGGCACCCCATAATAATTAAATCAGGAAATTAATTGACCCTTAGTAATTTATATTTTTGAAGTTAAACACAATTGATAATTACCGCGCAGACATTACAGCTATCTCCGGCAGTATATAATTTTTTTAAAGAATATTTGTGTGCCTCCATTAATAATTATTAGTTACTTTTGTAGAAAATAGAAAACTGTTATGAAAAGATGTTTACTTCTTTTTTCTGTTCTATATATCACAGCATGCTTAACTGCGCAAACACCAACATGGAGCAGTGATGTGGCGCGCATTATTTATAAACATTGTACGCCTTGTCATCATCCCGGCGGAATTGCCCCCACCTCGTTTATGACTTATCAGGAGGCAGCGATGTACAAATTTAATATCAACTTCGCAGTCAGCAATGGCGTCATGCCTCCGTGGATGGCAAATCCTAACTACAAACACTATGCTTTTGAGCGGGTACTTACAAACGCAGAAAAACAAGCCATACAGCAATGGGTGGCTGCCGGTGCTCCGGCGGGTGACCTTTCTACCGCCCCCGCGCCTCCTGTTTACAATAACTCTACGAAACTCGGTACGGTTGATTTGTCGCTCACCTTTCCCACATTTACTGTGCCACACAACGGAGATGTGTATCGCAACTTTGTAGTCAATACCGGGCTAACACAAGCTAAGTATATAACTGCAATTGAAATAATTCCGGGAAACCCGGAGATAGTTCATCATGTGCTCCTGTTTATTGACTCATCCAACAACACTATTAACCCTAATAATCCCGGAGGCACCGGGTCTGCTGCATCTAAACTTATTTATGGATACGTACCGGGCGCACAACCTTACTTTACACCTCCGGGAACCGGCTTTCGGCTGCCGCCCAATGCGCGAGTCGTGTTCCAGATGCACTATGCCCCGGGCAGTGCCGGCAAAACGGATGCTACTACGGTCAACTTCAAATTAACTTCTACACCGCAGCGCGAAATAAGTGTTCAGGCAGCGCTGAACCATATTACCTCTCTCACTAATGGTCCGTTGAACATCCCCGCCAATACCACCAAAACCTTTTACGGACAGACGAATGTACCAATTAAAGTAACCGCCCTGGCTGCCTGGCCTCACATGCACCTGATAGGAAGAAGCATTACCTCTTTCGCTACTACACCAACTCCCGGTGACACGATACGTTTTGTAGATATACCCTCCTGGAATTTTCACTGGCAAGATAACTACATCTTTCCGCGTACTGTAGTCATACCGGCAGGGTCGGTATTGCGCATGCGCGCCTACTACGACAATACAACCAACAATCCTTTCAACCCCAACAACCCGCCGCAAAATGTTACAGCGGGCGAAGGTACGGGGGATGAGATGATGATGGTTTTCTTTACCTACCTGCCTTACCAGAACGGTGACGAGAACCTGATTATTGATAAACGAATACTCCCCCGCAGCGGAACAACATTTTGCAACGGGCAGTCGGTGCTCTTAGAGACCATATCCGGTGATGGTTATTCGTATCAATGGTACAGAGATGGCCAACCCATTACCGGAGCAAACACCTTTGCCTTCATCGCTACGCAGGCAGGTCAATATACCGTAAAGATTACACTTGGGAATAACTCGGTCACTTCTGACCCGGTAACTGTAACAGTCACTGCTCCGCCCCAGGCCATTATCACTCCTCAAGCAAACGTCACCATTTGTAACGGGAGCAGCGTAACGCTTCAGGCGAATACAGGTCAGGGCCTTACGTATCAATGGTTCCGCAACGATACGATAATTCCCGGTGCAACGAATTCCTCTTATATGGCACAGGTACCGGGCAACTACACCGTGCAGGTTAGCAACGGATGTGCTGCTACTTCAGCGCCGGTTAGTGTAACGGTGAATTCTGTTCAAGCTGCTATCACCGCAAGCGGCCCCGTGCAGTTTTGCGAAGGTGGTCAGGTGACCCTCTCCGCCACTGGAGGAGATTCGTATGTTTGGAGCAACGGCGCTTCAACATCGCAAATTAATGTGCTGCAGTCCGGCACCTACACAGTAACCGTATCTCAGAATGGTTGCAGCGCCACTGCCTCGCAAGAGGTTTCGGTATATCCCTTGCCCAATGCACCGCAGGTTTCATTTAACGGGTCGCTCCTGAGCAGTACTCCTGCCAATTACTACAACTGGTTGCTAAACGGTGCCCCTCTTGGCATCAATACCCAAGCTTTTGCCCCTGCGATGAGCGGCTGTTATAGTGTGGAAATTACAGATGCGAACGGGTGTAAGGCAACATCTGATTCCATTTGTATTGAGATAGTGAGTATCAATACGCCATTCAATGAACAAATCAAAATTTATCCTATTCCCGCACAAACGCATTTGTACCTGGAAACAAATTTTGTCATGCTTCACTACAACTACCGCATTACAGATTTGACCGGCAAATTACTGAAATACGCTACCATAAACGGAACCGAGGGCAGTGTGGATGTAAGCCGTCTGCTCAGCGGGGCATACGTTTTACATCTGTACGATGCCGGGGGAAGACGGGTAGCGAGTAAATTGTTTACAGTAAGCAATAAATAATCCGGCATCGCAAAAAGGCGGTTGCTACAGCGCCTATGCACTGCCCCACGTCTCTGTGAGTACATGCGTCATAGATTTCTCTTGCTTTGGGAGTGCATTAACCCAAATCAAGCATAAATGGAATAGCCCTGAGAGTATAACCAACTAATGCAAATTCAAATGTGATGTGAGAAACATGTAGCATGTGAATACTCACTTACAAGATAATTATATACACGTACAAGCAGTAGTAATACTGCCATGTCAATACATGTGCTAATAATTTCGCATATCAGCAAACGGCTACAACAGATATCTCCACTCTGGCATCTTTAGGCAGGCGTGCTACCTGTACGGTTTCACGAGCCGGATAGTTACCTGAAAAGTAAGATGCATACACCTCATTTACTGCAGCAAAGTCGTCCATGTTCAGTAAAAATATACTTGTTTTTACGATGTTTTCGTATCTCAAACCGGCTGCCTGAAGGATGGCGCCAATGTTTTTCATAATCTGGTGGGTCTCCTCGGTAATGGTACTGCGGATGAGTTGCCCGTCCGCAGGATTTATCGGTATTTGTCCGGATACGAACAAAAAATCACCGGCACGCACTGCTTGTGCGTATGGGCCTATGGCAGCTGGTGCATCGGTTGTTTGAATTATTTTTTTATTCATAATATTAAATTTTTACATGCGATTAGGTGGGGAAGTAGTTTTCTGCCCGCACCATATGGTATAGAGGTCATCAGCATGGAGCTGCGGTGGTTTTTGGCAGAAAAATTTATTTTTCGCGGCTAATGTAATGACACATGCGAATATTGGTAACCGGAGAAGAACAGCGTGTGAAAGAGTTGCGTGCACGGCTTGCCGCCTTGCCGGATGTGACGGTTGATTACACCGATGGCGATGAAGAGGAGGATTACGAAGCGTATGATGCGATTTTTGATTTGAATTTGGACGATGACCCCACTTTATTACCCCGATATGCGTCTCTAAAAGAAAAACCGGTACTTGTGAACGCAGTGAAAACTACTCTGGCAGAGATGGTATATGCCACCGATGCAAAAATCAAATGCCGGTTGTTTGGTATCAACGCATTGCCGGGGTTTTTAGAACATCCCCTGTGGGAGATGAGCGCTTACCGCAGATTTGAGTATCCCATGCTGGAAAGTATGTTGCAAACACTCCGGCTGAATTACGCACCTGTTGCGGATAGGGTTGGGATGGTAAAACCAAGAGTTATTTTCATGATTATTAATGAAGCGTGCTACACTTTGCAGGAAGGTACCGCCAGTATTGAGGATATTGACCAGAGCATGAAGCTCGGTACCCATTACCCTTACGGCCCGTTTGAGTGGTGTGATAAGATCGGTATCACTACCGTTTTTGAAACATTGACTGCCTTATATGACGATACCCACGATGAAAGGTACAGAATCTGCCCGCTGCTAAAACATAAATACCTGCGCAACGAAACATTTTACAAAAGCAAGTAATGTCTTACCCGGCTCAACTGTTGATTTACGTACCAGAAGTGACAAACCGGCTCAGCTACATCATGGATCTGATAGTAGCAGACCTGATAGGCATACCTTATACATTCACTACCGATGCGGAATATTTTAAAAGCGCCAGCGGACCTAAATTTTCTTATGCTAAAGCGCCTGTGGGCGATGAATTGTTTTTTGAGTGTCAGAATCTGTTGTTTGAGACCGATATTAAATATCCGCCCATACCGATAGCCGAGCATGAAAATCTGAAAGGATTCTTTACGGTAAGCGAGCGCAGTACATTACCGTTTGATTTATTTGCTACGGCATTTTATCTGGTTACGTGTTACGCAGAATACTTGCCCGGGCGGGTAGATAAATTTGGTCGCTACCGCGCCAGCCAGAGTATGAATTACAAGGCGGGTTTTTTAGAAGAGCCAATGGTGAATATGTATGCGGAATATTTGAAAAAAGTTTTGCGTTCCCGCTACAACGGGCTCTCATTTCCGGAGAGGAGGTTTACCTACATACCTACCTTTGATGTGGATATGGCGTTCTGTTACAGGGGCAAGGGTTTTCAGCGGAACTTTGGTGGCGCCATCCGCGACTTAGTAATGAATGATTTCAAAAGTTTCACTGACCGATTCCTTGTACTCTTTAGAGGAAAAAAAGACCCCTTTGATACCTTTGATTACCTGTTGGAAGTGTGTGAGCGCGATGGTCACCGTCCGGTATTTTTTTTCCTGATGGCAGATTTATCGCGTTACGACAAGTGCGTACCGCATACCTATGAACCCTACCGGGAGATCATCCGCCGGGTGGCTGCAAAGGCCGATGTAGGCATACACCTTTCGTACCAATCGCATAAGCACAACAAGATAGAGAAAGAGGAAATAAGTCGTTTGGAAGATATCATCGGTAAGTCCGTAACATTGAACCGTTTTCATTATCTGCGTTTTGACACTCCCCGTTCACAGATACGTGTGATTGATTACGGGATTACAGATGATTACTCAATGGGATACGGACCCCACCCGGGTTTCAGAGCGGGTATTTGCACACCTTATTATTTATTTAATTTATACACGAACACTCGGGAGAACATACGCATACACCCGATTGCTTTCATGGACTCAACTTTGATACAGTACAAAAAAATGAATTACCGCCAGGGATTGGAGCGCATACGAAAAATCGTGAACTCTGTAAAAGAGGTAAATGGAACCTGCTATGCACTATGGCATAATGATACATTTATTGAACGCAAGCAATACCGGGGCTGGCGTAACGTGTTTGAAACCATATCCCGCGAAACTGCACAATGGATGAAGTCGTGAGTGTTGCCCTGCTTAAGCGACATGAAATTGACGAAGCCCGATGGAATGAAGTAATTTCACAATCGGCCAATTCGCTGCCTTACGGTTTTACGTGGTACCTGGATGCCGTTGCAGCCCGCTGGAACGCACTTGTGTGGGGCGATTATGAGGCCGTAATGCCCCTTCCTTTTTTTACCCGACTCGGTATCCGTTATTTGTATCAACCGCATTATTGCCAACAGCTCGGGATATTTTTCCGCCACGAATGGAGCGATAGCACGGCTATTGCCCTATTACGCAGGGCAATCAACCGATACCCGTTTGTTCAATATCAGTTACATGCCGGCTGTGGCTCTCTCACAAAAATGTTTCGACTGCAAGTACGCAAGAATCTTATACTGAATGTTTCGGCCGGTATTGATACAATTCGCAAGCGTTATTCTGAAAACCACAAACGCAACCTCACCAAAGCGGCACGGCACGGGCTTGTGTACCTAACCACAAAGGACTTGCATAAATTTGTAGAATTCTATGAGCTAAATGTGGATCGGGAGAAGGAGAATCTGCAGGAAAAACACATCCGGCATTTCAAAAAATTGTGTGACGCTTTACAGGTGTTCAGTCAATATACTGTGGCAGTTGCGGGCACAGCCGAAGGAGAATGGCTGGCGGCCGTGTTATTGTTGTATCATGCTTCGCGGGTAATTGCGCTGGTCAACTGCTCCGGTGCGGAGGGCAAACGAAAGGGCGCCTCTCATTTTTTGTTTGACAATATCATCCGAAGTGAATCCGGGCACACAAAGTGGCTGGACTTTGAAGGATCGAGCATTCCCTCCGTGGCGAGGTTTTATGAGGGCTTTGGCGCTGAACCCGAAATCTATTATCAAATAAAACGTTCACCGATGCAGTACATTTTGCCCGGATTTTGAGTTTACTGCTCTTACCGGCGTATCCGTTCACTAAATTGTTACTCTCACCGTACTGCCATAGATTTGCAGAAACGTTTATCTGAACATTATACATTGCGCCCTATGCACTTTTGCACCATCACCACCTCTGACCATTATTATAAGGTGTTTGCCTTGTGTGAGTCACTGCGCGCGTTCAGCGACTCTTTTACCCTTCATGTGCTGGTAGTGGAGCGCGATTTACCTCACCTCATTTTTCCGCAACTCAAAAAATATGTACTCAACGATTTGCTCTGTTCGGATACGGCAGCTAAGATTATTCATAAGTATCAGCGCCATACCGACCGCCTGCGCTGGAGTTTGAAACCGGTTTTCATGAAGCACATACTGGAAAAAGAAAACGCGGAGGCAGTTATCTATCTGGATAATGATTTATATTTTTTTGATGATTACCGTTTTTTGTTTGATTATTTTAATGAGCATACTTTTTTACTGACGCCTCATCATTATGAACGTTCTCCACACCAAAGGCAGAACATGCTGGAAGCAAACTACCGCATCGGTTTGTTCAATGCCGGTTTTGTGGGTGCAAGGCGCGATGCAGCCGATACGCTGCAGTGGTGGGCAGAGTGCTGCCTGTACAGGTGTGAGCGGAATCCCCTGCGCGGGCTGTATGATGATCAAAAATATCTCGATCTTGTTCCTGTAATGGATACCGATGCACTGATTATTACACACCGGGGCTGTAATGTGGCCGGCTGGAATCGCGTGGTGTGTGAGCGTCGCCAAATCAATGGGCAAACTTTGATTAATGGCCGTTACCCGATAGTATTTATTCATTTCAACAGTTCAACCATTCGGGAGATAGAGCAAGGCAATGATCCTTTGTTGACTTCGTACTACGAGCGCTATTTTCAGGTTTTACGGAAATACAAACGCGAGTTGCGCAAACATCATATTATTTACCATGAAAAATGGATAGATGCATTGAAATTTAAAATCTGGAAATTAGCCACCAAGGTGGGAGTTTGAGCGCTAAAAACATTACTTCGCGCCCGTGAAAAATATCAGGCCTCACCTTTACCTCTTCATCGTGAATTTGTTTTACGGAGCGGGCTTCACGGTCTCTAAGGCAGTCATGCCGGAGTACATTGGTCCGTTTGCTTTTATTCTGATACGGGTTACGGTCACCGCAGTGCTTTTCACTATGCTGCAAAAAATCTGGCTGCGCGAAACAGTCCACCATCGCCACGTACCTCTGCTGATTGCCTGCAGTTTGTTTGGTGTTGTGCTGAATCAGGAATTGTTTTTCCTGGGCCTGAGTATGACTACTCCCATTAACGCATCGCTCATCATGATTATGACTCCTATTTTGGTTTTTGTCATTTCATTTCTGATGGGTTATGAAAAGTCCGTTTGGTTTAAATGGGTTGGGTTGCTGGCGGGCCTTGCCGGTGCACTCATGATTATGGGGGGTAGCAGGTTACAGGTATCAGATGACACACTGGCCGGGGATTTGTGTATTTTTCTCAACGCCACTTCGTATGCTGTATATTTAGTAATCGTACGTCCGCTGATGCAAACCTATCACCCGCTCACAGTAATTCGCTGGGTGTTTTTATTAGGATGCGTACCGGTGACGCTCTTCGGCTGGAAAGAACTAATATCAGTTAACTGGCATATGTTTACGCCTGCCGTGTGGGCAGCAGTTGTGTTTGTGGTAATTTGCATCACCTTCCTGGCATACCTGCTCAATATCATGGCTTTGCGCGAAGTGAATGCCTCTGTGGTAGGGGCTTATATTTATCTGCAACCCGCATTGGCAACTATCATTGCGGTAGCTGCAGGAAAAGATAACCTGACACTACATAAATTACTGGCGGGTATGCTGATATTTGCAGGAGTATTTCTGGTCTCTTTTTCCCACAAAATCAAAAAGCAACAAATGACAACAGATGTTTAATGCTGTTATGATTATTTTGTTTCTCCCCGAAGGTCTATTTCGGTGTTATCGCCTATGTTTAAGCTTTGGCTGAGGCCTGTGATGATAGAGTCGCTGCCGATAAGCGATGAGTGCAGTACCACATGTTCGAGTTTGCTGTAAGAACCTATAATTGAATTGCGGATGATGGAGCACTGTATATTGGTATTTTCTCCTATGCTGACGTCCGGACCAATAATGCTGTTGCGGATTTGGGTCCCTGTGGCGATATTTACCGGAGGTATCACAATGGTATTTTCGCATTGCCCCAGGTTAGTGGCCGCCTGAGCTGTTTTGCGCAGCAGCAGGGAGTTGGTTTCGAGCAGTATGTCTTTTTTGCCCACATCGTACCAGCTCTCAATTTTGCTGGCTTTGAAGCGCACCCCATCGCTTATCATTTTTTGCAACGCATCGGTGAAGTAGTACTCGTTGTTGGTATGTAATTCATTTTGTATGATATGGTCTAACGCTCCAAACAGTTTTCGCGTTTCGCGAATAAAGTAAAACCCTACCAGCGCCATGTTACTCCGGGGTATCTGCGGCTTCTCCACCACGCCGGTGATAAAACCTTCTTTGTCGATTTCTGCTACCCCAAACGCCCGCGGGTCCTCTACTTTCTTTACGCACAAAGTGGAGTGTGCCTCCGATAATATTTTTTTGATTTCAATGTCCACAATGGTGTCTCCAAGGTGTATGATAATCTCTTTGTCAGGATCAATGGCATTGCGCGCGCACCATATAGCATGCCCCAGCCCCAGGCGGTTCTCCTGATATACGTACGTGATATTCAGCGATGGATAATGCTCTTCGGTGAATTCCTTGATTTTATCGCCCAGGTAACCTATAACCAATACAAAGTGTTTGATGCTGTTCTCAGCTAATTCATCTATGATGAACGACAAGATAGGTTTGCCGGCTACCGAGATAAGCGCCTTGGGCTGTGTATAGGTTAGTGGTCGCAATCGGGTGCCGGCTCCGGCTACGGGAATAATGGCTTGCATAAAACGCTACAAATGTCAAAATATTAAGCAAAAAATTAAGCGCAATTTGTGCAATGCCTTTGCCTGACTGAAGACGTAACCTTTTCTTGATATAACAAGAAAGAGTAGTAATTGACATGCGCAGGTTCACCAGGTAACACATTAAAAGTGCAAAAAACGCAGGTATGTTAAGCCCTTCCGGCCACCCTATACACCTACACTATGAAGCGTTTCCTGCATTACAATCGTTTTATTTAACTACGTGAAACTTTCCTTTGCTTATCACCTTCCCGTTTGGGTTGATGACTGCGTAGGTGTAGATACCCTCACTCCAACCCGCTGTGTTTATCATGTGTGTTACGCCATGGAGCAATTCATGTGTCACTACTCTGCCGCTTACATCCGTAATCATCACTGACCCGCTCATCGGCTCGCTGAGGTGTAAATGCGTATAGTCGCGCGCAGGATTGGGATATACGCATACCTTCAGCGTCTGGTTGATTTCTTCATCCAACACCGGCGTTAACCGGTAGCCAAAACGCAAACCATCCACCCATAGGGTTGAATTGTCTTTTTTGCCCCCTCCAAAGCTGCTCTGAAATACAATGAGCAAGGAGTCGGGTGTGGTGCTGATGTTGTTCAAATACGCCGTGTCGTTAAGCGTAAAGAAGATGTTTTGCCAGTTGTTACCGGTGGGTTGCAGTAACGCTATATAACTTAATGTGTACGAATTATCTGTAAACTGGATGGCAAACATGGCAGTGTCTGTCTGTTGTATGGTGTATTGGTACGAGAATATGATTGTATCGGGTCTGAACGGGAATGCAATACCCGTAAATTTGATGGAACTACCTGGCGTGTAGGAAGCAGAGCCAAGCGAAATAAATCCTTGTACCAGCCGCAGGGTGGGGCCCGCCATAATGCTGTCAGTCATGATTTTTACAGAGGAGGTCCCTTCAGTTTTGTTGGTGTTGTCTTGCGAAACCAGCGAGGCAGCATATCCGGGAAATGCGGTGGACCATGTAGCCCATCCATCCGGATTCGTTGGGTTTGTCCAGGTGTTGAATCCGCCGTTGGTTGGCTGTTGGGCTGATAGGGAGAGGATTATGAAACTGCAAACGGGGAGGGATAGAAATTTTTTCATGGTGATTAATTTACAATGAAAGAAAAAGAGTCGAAGGCGAAGGTAAGGGCAGAAGAGTGCAGTTGTGTATGAAAAAAGTCATCGGAGTGTAATTTGACAAAATGGTGACAATTAAACCTTGGTCTGACCTTGGTCAGCACCGCCTCGCAAAATACGGATGTATGAAATAGCTGAAACTTCAAAAGGAAAACCTTACTCCCGCCACTCCGTTAATGCCAAACGAAGGATACCCATACCACCGTTGGTAGCGGAAGTGCCCGATATTGTTCAGTTGCAAAAAGAAGCTGAGGTGTTTATTCATCCGGTACCAGGCGCTAAGGTTGATGTCGGCTAATCCGCGGATGGTGGCTGTACTATCATTGCGCAACAGCGCTTTGCTGCTGGAAAGACCGTACACATCTAAACTCACGCTGATTTTGTTTTTCCATACGTAATTTGTGCGTAGCGTGATGCGGAGATTTGGCTCGTGCCATGCATGTGGTTGATTGCGCAGTACGAAATGGTAATAATCGGCTGCCAGTGACAAGCGCAGCCACTCTTTGGCTTGATAACCTGCCTCTAAGTGCCCGTTGTAGATGACGCTGTTGCTATCGTATGTTACCGTAAAACGGCTGTAATCGTTAGTGTCATTTACAAATAAAGGTAGCTGGCGTACATGAAGTAAATGAAATGCAGCATCGTAGGTAAGCTTACCGGCCGTACCTTTTAACCCCGTCCCGAAATCACCTGCAGAAGAGTTGATGAGAGGAACGTTGTGATAAACAAAACGATTTGTCTCCGCAAAACGCCAAAGAGAGTTTTTCTCATATCGCAACCGGTAACTCAGATAGGCCACAATGCTGTGTTCGTATAATCTTTTTTCCAGGTGTATGTCAGCAAGGGGAAATACCTTTTTGCCGAAAACCGCCATGCCAATTTGCGCACGTGCTTCCCAGTCATCGTTGTCGAAACCGTAACCGGCGGCAAAGCGGAAAATATTTCTGGCTAACCGAAACGTGTCATATTTCAGCAATGATATGTCAAAATCAAAGTGAGCGCCGGCGCGATGATGTTTCATAAATTTTTTTCCGAAGTCCGTATTACCTGCAACAAACCACTCCGTGGCTTTTCCGTAGATTTCTTGCAGGTAATTAAATTGTACCTGCTGCCGGTAATCAATCTCTGCCCGGTTGGGCTGCGCATTTTGAAAATACACCTGGCCGTCATAATTGCGGAATACCTGCCGGGCATCTTTGGGTTTTATCACACTGTCAGGCGCAAGTGTGTCGGTACGCAGTCCGTAAAAATGGGTGCGGTAATTTTGAAAATTAAAGCTGGCGCCTATCTCCGATTTTTTAATGAAGTATTCCGCATAAGCCCCCGCCGCGTCATCGCTGAAGCGCTGCAGCCGGTTGCGGTAACTGTACATGTTGTAATGCCGGTAATGCAGGCCATATCGTACCTTGTCTGTGCTACGCCCGTTGTAAACCAACTGCACCAACGGATTCAGATGCCACCCAATACCCCCTAAAATGTACGATTGATTATGCTTTTCGGGTTTTTCTTTTCCCAAGGCAATCGGTTTGAGCGGGTTGGGCTCAAAAGCAAAATTTTTGAGTACGGCCGGAGGTAATTGGTACTCAAACACCGGTGTTTTGGTTTCGGTTTCGGGTATAGAGGGTTGCAGCATTACCCGTTGGGCATCTTGTATGGTTGCCTCGTACTCTTTTACTACAATAACCTCTTCATTACCTACGGTGTTTTGTGCCGTGAGTCCTGCCGATGTGCATATCAGCGCGATGAATAACAAGTTACCTTTGCGTGGCAGCATAAGCGCTATTTGTTGAGTAGTATCGTATCATTTTCAAACATGAGTGTATCCGGCGGAGCGCTCAACATCAATTTTGATTTTTGCAACTCTTCACTCCGTATTTTTTCTAATTTCTGACGTGCTTCATTGAGCAATTGTTCATCTCCGTCATAATTTTGCACGATGCTCTCCAGGGTGGCTTTTGCCTGAAAGGCGTTGTCCATAGCATAATAATTGTCAGCCATCAAAATAAAGGTTTTAACAACCCAGTATTCGTAACTGGCGTATTTGTTTTTGAGTTTAAAGCAGGTGTCTAACGATGCTCTGTACTGTCCCTGTTCGTGCAGGATTTTAGCTACCATGTATTTACTCTCTACGCATTTGGCATTAACAGGAAATTCGCTCACCCGCCTGAATGCCTGCAGGGCCAAATCGCGCTCCTGCTTGCTATACCATGCAAAGCCCTTTTTGTAGTGGGCGTCCTGTATGTCCGGCTCTTTCGCCATTCCGCTGTTCAGCAACAGGTCGGCATATTCTATCACTTCATCATAGCGACCCAGTTGGTGTGCGGCCTGCAACATACCCGTCATACTGGCGTATGTGTTCGCGGGCGTAGATGCCACCGGGTACCACAATTTGTAGTACTGTAGGGATTTTTCATATAATTTTAAATCGTAATAACAAATACCGGCAGCCCGTTGCAGGGCGCGCTCGTAATACCGGCCGTAACGGTGGTTAATGACGCTCTCCAGATGCGCCAGGGCATCGTTAAATGATTTTAATTTGATGTGGCAATCAGATATTCTCCAGTGAGCTTCGTACGCAAAGATGCCACCCGGAAAACGTTTGAGATATTCGCTGAAAAGCGAAATAGCTTTCGGGCAGTCGTTCTGCTCATATATTTTCAGCGCGTTTTCATATAGCAGCGAGTCCTGCTCCTGTTCGCTGAGTGAATAGTTATGGACCGTACGCGTAAAGTCCACATATTCCTGAGCGCGGCCTAATTCCAGATATATCTCTCGCATGGCGCCCATGGCTTCGTTTGCCTCGGGTGTATTGGGAAATTTGCGCACCACCGTTTTGTAATCTTCGATGGACTGTTCCTTTTTGCCGTTGTTGTAGTCAATTACGGCAATTTTCAGGTGGCTCTTAGCCAGTAATTTGCTGTTGGGGTATTTGGCAATCAAAGTTTGGTATGCCTCGCGTGCTGGCGCATAACGGCTTTCGTTCATGTACGTTTCTCCTTTTTCGAAATACGCCTGGTCCGCATAAGCCGAGTTACCATATTTTTGTATCAGATAATCGAGCGCTTCAATCTTAGCATCGTTTTTACCCTGTAAACCGTATAAGATACTTATCTGGAACTGAGCATACGGAGCGCTTGCCCAGTTGTTGGTAACGATGGCGCTGTATCCCTCAAGTGCGCGTGTGTAGTTTCTCGTCACAAAGCCACAATCGGCATAGCGAAGGTACAAGTCAGGTAATAATGCCTTTTTGCCTGCGTTATCTGCTGTAACAGCTAATTCCTGAAGGGCTTTGCCGAAATACAGTAGGGCGTTACTGTAATCTTTCTGCTTAAAAGCGCAATACCCTATGTTGTACCAGGCCCTGAATTTTGAAGATACACCTTTGCGTTCTACCTCGGGCGTGCTGAGCGTTGTGTATTTTCGGTATTCTTCGGCTGCTGCAGGGTATTTTTCCTGCTGATACAGTATTTCTCCTTTTAAATAAGTTGCCAGGGCTTTCAGGTCGGGCAGAATGCCTGACGATAAACTTTTTTCGCACAGCTTTAGCGCCTCGGCATATTGTGCATCGTTAAATAACTCTATGGCACGAAAATACGTAACTTGCTGGTACGCCTCTTTGAGCATAGGACTGCTCAGTTTCATTTTTTCGAGGAGTTTCCAGGCGCGGTCATAATTTTTGGAGTGTACCAGCGCCGCTGCCAGAGTTTCGTTTACCTCATCGGCATACTTACCGTTGGGATACACGGCTAGGTAATCTTCCAGGGCAGTGATGGCATCGTTTACGAAACCGGTTTCAAAACTCAATCTGGCATATTGAAAAAGCGACTCTTCGCGAATTGCCTGATCGTGATATGCTGTTGAGGCGCTTTGAAAAGCCGAGCGCGCTTTGTCTTTTTGTCCCAGTTTTAAATAACAATCCGCTAATGCGTATGTGGCATTTTGCCCCATGGGGTCGTTCAGCAGGTTTAACTGTTTAAAATTTTCTACAGCTTCTTTGAATGCACCCGTGCGGTATTGGCAGTATGCCAACCGGTAAATGTCTTCTTTCTGTACTTTTGTGTTTTTTTGCATGTATGCTTCGAGCAGGGGCAGCGCAGCAGAGTAGTCGTCTTTCTGGAAATATGCCTGACCGAGCAGGTAATTCAGCTCATCGCGGTACAGAACACCGGGCTTTGTCAAACTTTGGCGTACGTATGCAATCGTTTTATCTAAATCTTTTTTTGCGTAGTGGATTTGTGCCACGTAATACGGAATAACCGGTGCATACATTTTTGAATCTTCAATTTTGGAAAAACTGCGCAGGGCCTCTGCGTAATCTTTTTGGTAAAAACAGATAAATGCATAATAGTAGTTGGCCGGATAGTAGTATTTTTCGGGAATATCTTTTACGGTTGAAAAAAGCGGACGGGCTTCCTCAAATTTCTTTTTTACGAAATAGCAATAACCCAACATAAAGCGGTGCTCGTAAACCTGCCGGTTGTTCAGGTCAGTTACGTTTACTTTTTCAAGCCAGGGAGTTGCCTCGCTGTATTGAGCATTTCGGTAATACCATTTGCCCAGGTAGAGGTAAATCATGCGCCGGCGGTCAGTTTCGTGGTAAGTTTCTAAATACCGCTGCAGTAATATCACGGCGTCTTGGTCACCGCACTCTGCAGCGCTCACCGCTATGTAGTAGTCCACCTGTTGCCGAAGCACTTCATCGGAAGAAGAAATATATGAAGGAAAAATTTTATATATTTCTTCCAGCTTTTGACGGGCAGCCGCAAAATTATTTTCCTCAAAAAGCGCAATGCCGTTGCGCAACTCTTCTTCGGCATGCAGGTACCATTGCGTTTCCTGCGCCTGCAGCAACGCCATGTGTAATACAACCACAGGAACAATCAGCCACCTGACAGAAATCATTCTCATTAGTAACGCAGCAAATCTACCTTTTGATATGTGTATGTGTGTTAAAGTGGCCATAGACGATTTCCACGAAACCTGCCGCGTTGTCTAAAAGAGGGTGCAAGTAAGCAAAAGCAGGATGTGGTTGGCAGATGTTTTGAGCAACATGGCAAATGTAACGAAAGATTACCCGGAGCAGGGGTGGTTATTTGGGTATTGACGGGTGTAATTTACACTGGTATGACAGGAAGCATTTCTTTGCGTATTTTATGAGGAGTAGCACAATGAATTACGGTACATTGCAGAAAATGTATAGTGAGGGGTGCCGATTGTGTGGAGGAGCAGTGTAACATAGTATATGAACCGGGTGAGGGATGTTAAGGGCGCGAACGGAGTGAGCGGTGCGAAACGCAGTGGAGCACGGGAGCGAAGCGCACCCCGTAACAAGCCCGACCCCGCTGCGGCGGGAGAGGTACGAGCACGCCGCAGCGGGGGCACCCCCAAACATTTGGCTCAAATACAAATGGCAGGAGTTGACAGGATGAATAAACCTATGGCGATAAAATTTAATGTGATGGGGTTTTGCAGCGGCAAGTGTGGCTCAGGTAGCAAGCGGTGTGTGGGCAAGGGAAGGTGTTTATGTATTTTACTCACAAACCCAGGATGGGGCGGAGGATTTTTTCTTCCCAGTTTTTCCATGTGTTGAGGCGAAAGACAGCTTTGGCTTTTTCGGCATACTCGGGGTTTTTCATGAGCGATTTGAGGACGCGCGAGGATGGACCGTTGATGCGGTTGTTGGTGTAGGTGCAGCCATTCATGAGGTTTTTTAGGACTTCTTCGTTGGCTAATCCGAGGCGTTCGATGGCTTCCATGGCTTTGACGCGCGTTACGAATTCATATTTGTTGGAGGTAAAATCGGCTAATTCGCGGAATTCATCCGTTTGTATATTCATTAAATCTTTTAATAATATTTCGAGCCGGGCAATGCGGATGTTGTTGTGGGCGCCCCATTCGTTTTTTACGATTTCCAGATAGCGGTTTTTCTCCTCGGGAAATGACTTGCAGAGTTTTCGCAGAGCGTACTCGATGGTGTAGTAGGAAGTATCGCGAAGTAATTGTTCCGCTTCGGTTTTAAAATGCACGGGGATGCTGTCTAACTCTTCGATACATCCTTTGCGTACCAACCAATCGGGGTCTGTGAAACATTTTTTTACTGCCGCGATGCTGAGCGCGTTGGTGTCGTGGAGCAGTTGTTTCACTGCCTCATTTTTCACGCCGTTGAATTTTTCACGCTCAATTACTTGCAGGAGGCATTGACGTTTTTCTGAAAGAGGGACAATACGCAGGTCGGTAAGCGCATCGTAGCGATCAATCATGTGTTTGGCGCGTAGCGCCTGTGCGCAGAGTTCTTGGGTAGTTTTTTTGAAGTTGATGGTTTTTAGTATGTGCGACCCTGCATCAAACAACGGGAACAGGACGCGTTTACCGCCTGTGGGCAGGGCAAATGTATCGGTTTGGTTTCTTATCCACCTTTTTTGAGAGATGACGGAACCATCTTCGAGATACAATTCCAGTATTACAGGCATTTGGAAATAACTCTGCAGAAGGTCTGAAGTTTGATTTTGATGCACGATAAATACCACTTGACTATCGTTGGCAGTTGTAAACACTTGAAAATCTGGATAACCGGCACGATAAATCCATTGGTCAAAAAACCAATCCAGGTTAATACCTGCAGCTTCCATAAACGCCATCTGAAAATCGTAATTGGTCACATTGGCGTAAGCATGTTTTTTGAGGTAGTGCGTAATACAGCGTTTAAACACCGAGTCGCCCACCACGTAACGGAGCATGTCAATTACGAAGCTCCCTTTAGGATAGTGGCGCGCTGTGCCACCCTGGCTGTGCGCCACTGGGTAGCGGTTGGTTTTATCAGCATATATGGCTTGCACGGCTTCGCCACGTTGCAGCCACTCCAAATAATCCTGCCCTTTTATGTGTGCCAGGAAGTGCTTTGCGTAGTAAGTAGCAAAACTTTCGTGAAGCCAGTGATGCTGGGCGCTGTATTCGGTGATATAGTCGCCAAACCACTGGTGTGTTAATTCGTGTGCGTTGGTACCGATGTAGCTTCTTTCCAGGGAGCCACGCTTGTCTGTTAAGAGAAAGTCACCAAAAATGGTAGCTGTGGTATTTTCCATGGCACCGTACATAAAATCCTGTACGGGCACGTTGCAGTATGTTTCCCATGGGTAAGGTACCTGCAGTTCGTTACACAGCCAATCCATCATTTCGGCACTGTATTGGTAAGTGGGCTCGGCTTCATAGGGTTTATTGGCATAGTAGAACTGACGGCTCACCATACCGTTTTTGCTTTTGTAATCGCGATAAGCGTATTTGTCAATCGCAATCATTATCAGATACGGTACCATGGGTTTTGACATGGCATAGTGCCATGTAAACGTGCCGTTTCCGTTGTTCTTTTTGCTTTTGAGTACACCATTTGATATAACGGTATATGATGAGTCAAACGTGATGATGGTTTCGGTAATCAGTTTATCGTTTACATCATCGTAGCACGGTATCCAGTGACGGTTATCAATGCCCTGTCCCTGCGTCCAGATTTGTTTGCGGGTAAAAAAACGGTTTTGTGTAGTGTTGGGGTCATTTACATTCCACCCGATAAAGTAGATGCCTTTACGCGGGGCGGCATCGTAATCAATTTGAAGTTTGTACGTTTTGTTCCAATCTAACGAAGTCGGGAAACGCACGGTAAGTCCGGCTGAGTCAGTTTGATAGGGTACCGGCAATCCGTTCAGGAGCACTTTACGGATGTTGA
>JANWXI010000063.1 GCA_025057415.1 Chitinophagales bacterium | reverse complement strand
GGCGACCCGCAAATCACCTCAATCCAATAAGCTCGTAATCGCATATTATGTTATATCGCTTCGATACTTTCTAATCACAGTAACTCTTTCCAGATAATCAGAATATATCACGTATGTAAATTTCAACGGGGCAACTAAACGCCCGTCTCAAAGATTTTTATTTATAAAATATTTATCCCGGCAAACCCAAAGCGATACAAGCGCGGCAAATATTGTGTAACCTTGCCGGCATTATTCAGGCATGTGCGGTATAGCCGGATACGTTAATCACACAGCAACACTTCCCGAAAACATAATCGGCACCATGGCTGCCGCTTTGCAGCGCCGCGGGCCGGATGATAGCGGTACAGAGCACTGGCAGATAACCGGCGCGCAGGTGGCTTTTGGTTTCAGGCGCTTGAGCATTATTGATTTATCAGCCAACGGGCATCAGCCCATGTTTACCGATGACCGCGAGTGCTGTATTGTCTTTAACGGGGAGGTTTACAATTTTCGGGAGATTCGTAAAGAATTGGAGCAAAAGGGGTACCGGTTTCGCTCGGGTACCGATACCGAAGTTGTACTGTATGCTTACCGCGAGTGGGGCGAGGCATGTGTACACAGATTTAACGGTATGTTTGCCTTTGCCCTGTACGATGCGCGCCGGGCCTTGTTACTTATTTACAGAGACCGGCTGGGCGTAAAACCGCTTTACTATTACCACACTCCCGGGCATTTGGTTTTTGCATCAGAACTAAAAGCCATTTATGCCTATCCTCACTTTAAGAAAAACATCAATATATCAGCTTTAGGGTTGTATCTGGCACACGGGTACATTGATGCACCGCATGCAGTGTTTCATGATACATACAAACTGCCGCCGGGGCATTATATGCGCTATGATTTGGCAGCCCGCAAAATGACAATACACCGTTACTGGTCGGTTGACGAAGCGTATGCCGCGCCAAAAAGCAAGCTAAGTTTTGACGAAGCAGCCGAGCAATTAGAAGCGCTGATGATTAAGGCGTTCCGGTACAGAACTATTGCCGATGTGCCGGTGGGTGTATTTTTAAGCGGCGGGTACGATAGCACTGCTGTAGCTGCCCTGCTGCAGCGCCATGTTGACACACCCGTACTCACCTTTACGATTGGTTTTCAGGAAACCGATTTTGACGAGTCGCAATACGCGGCCAAGGTCGCAGCGCACCTCGGTTGTACCCACCATGAGCGGCGCTGTGCGCCGGCTGATGCACTGGATTTACTGCAGCTTTACACAGAAGTTTACGATGAGCCGTTTGGTGATTCCTCTGCACTGCCTACCATGCTGGTGAGTAAGTTAGCTCGCGACCACGGTGTAAAGGTGGCGCTTTCTGCCGATGGGGGCGATGAACTGTTTGGTGGATACAGGCGTTATCGCAATGCCCTGCAAAAAATTTCGCGTTGGAAAATCAAAAACCGGCAGGCAGGTAAGCTACTGGAAAAAATACCTGCCGCTCTGACTGTGAGCCGCGATGATAAGGCGGGTAAGCTCGCTGAATTTCTGAGTGCATCGTCAGTTGCAGAGCGCTACCAGATAATTATCAAGTCATTTACTCAAAGAGAACTGAAAAGATTGCTGCCCGGTTATTCGCCTTTAGCTCCGCACAGTAATTTTTACGATGTGGAGGGATTGTGTGCTACCGAGCAGATGATGCGTTATGATACGCTCACGTACCTGCCCGATGACATATTACACAAAGTGGACCGCGCCACTATGGGAATGAGCATAGAGGGCAGGGAACCGTTTCTGGACTATACGTTGGTAAGCTATGTGGCTGGTTTGCCGGCTCAGTATAAGTTTACCGATACCACCACAAAGAAAATCCTGCGTCACATTGTGCACCGGTATGTGCCGCCTCATCTGATGGAGCGCCCCAAAATGGGTTTTGGCATTCCGATAGAGAAATGGTTGCAGAAAGAATTAATCACGCAGGCAGAATTGTATTTTTCGGCTGATTTCATACGCAGGCAAAACATCTTTGATGCGAAAATGATGGGCGCACTTTTGCGGGATATTAAACGAGGTGTGCCGATACCCGGTGAACGGCTTGCTCGTTTGTACCTATTTCAACGCTGGTGGGAGCGGTGGTGTAGCAGTTAAGCGAACGCTTGTAAGAGCATTTCGGCTCTGCGCTCTAAGCCAAAACGTTTTACAATGCTTTGCCGGAATTTTTCTCCTTCTCCGGCTTCAGCCATGGCAATGGCATGTTGCAGTATTTTTTCCAGTTCATCCACGTCTTTTCGCTTCAGCACTAAACCTTCATCCTGTACAATTTCAGGCATGCTGAAAACTCCGCTCACCACCGGCACACACCCGCACAGCATGGCCTCACATAGCGCATTAGGGAAGCCCTCAGCCATAGAAAGTTGTAAATACACCTGACTTCGGGAGTATATTTCGTTCAGTTCGTGCCGGGGAGCAAACGGTATAAGTTTTACATTCGGGGGTAGTACCTCAACATACAACTTAGCTGAGCCGATAATCCAAAATGTGTAATCTGAAAAACGGGGCGCTACGGATAGTACCAGGTCTATTCCTTTCAACAAAAAATCGCGCTTGTTTTCAGTATTGACGGCTGTTGTAATAATCAGCTTTTCTCGCTTAGCTCCGGTAGGTTTCCATTCATTATCATCATATCCGTTTTCGATGACTGTGCTTTTTTCGGCAAGTTGATTGTTGTTACACAATACTGCGTAACCTTGCCGGCAGTGAATAACAGAGGCGTAGGTATAGTCGCTGTGAATAAGCGTGGCGTGTTTGGGAAGTATGCGGTGGCATAAGCGCAGTGCAAAGCAAGTTGCCAGCGAAAGTATTTTGCGCGTATAGTTACCGTAACCAAACTCCGGAAAGGCATGCGCATCGGTACCCCCCACCATGATGTAGCAACGTTTATTCATCCACCGGCAAAACAAAGCCGGCAGCACAGCTTGAAATTGTGAAAAGGCAACATATACAATGTCTGCCCGTGGCAGATACTTTACCAGAAATGCGAACTGATGTAGCAGTTGTACTAATAATCCTATGCCCTTTTTGCGATTGAAATGATATTCAATCACGGTATAACGCCGTTTGATTATTTCAATGTCCTTTACAATAAAAGATGAGCGCGAGGGGTAAACGACAATACATTTTGGTTTGCGGTGCATGGCGGTTTCTGTGCGCAATATACAAGGGGAAATGTACAAACCCTGATAAATATATTTTCTCTATCTATTTAGTAGAGAAAAGTATATTCGCCCCGTGACTAAAAAAACCGAGTCGCATTTGCGGAGCATCCTCAAGGGTGTTTCGTGGCGTATAGTTGGTACGCTCGATACGATAATTTTATCATTTTTCATTACCGGCAAGCTTAAAGTTGCCATAAAAATCGGCATTACAGAGGTTGTAACCAAAGTGCTTTTGTACTATTTGCACGAGCGGGCTTGGTTGTTTTTTTTGAAAGGAAAGGAACAGACGCATGCCATTTCGCTGGCCAAAGCCATTACCTGGCGCATAGTTGCCACACTTGATACTATGGTTCTTGGTTGGTTTTACTCCGGCAACCCGTTAATGGGTGTGAAAATTGGTCTGCTCGAAATAGTTACAAAAATTATCCTGTACTATCTGCACGAACGTGTGTGGAATGCTGTACCAATTGGTACGGTGCGCCGTTGGTTTAAGTTTTTCCGCCGCGAGTGTTAACTGCTTACACAACCATTGGTTGTTGTCAATTATCCTGGTGTAGATATTGGCAAATCAGTTTTGACCAGCTTTTTAAACCACCAGATTGATAATTTTACCGGGCACAAAAATGAATTTCTTAGGCGCGTTGCCGTTAGTCCATTTCTGGATTTGTTCCAGAGCGAGTACTCGCGCCTTCGCTTCATCGGAGGTAATATTAGCAGGGAGTATAATTTCTGCCCGTACTTTTCCGTTTACACTCACGGGATAGGTGTGCTCATCTTCCGCTAAATATTTCGCATCTGCCACCGGATACCGGGCGAGGTGCACACTACCGCTGTTCCCAAACTGCTGCCACAATTCCTCTGCCACAAACGGCGCAAAAGGAGCGATTAGTAATGCAAGGGGTTCTAAGATTTTACGGCTGTTGCACTTTATGGCAGTCAGTTCATTTACGGCTATCATCATAGCCGAAACACAGGTGTTGAAGTTCAAACGTTCAATATCGTCTGTTACTTTTTTGATTGTTTTGTGCAATATTTTGTATGCAGCCGTATCTGGCTCGTTGTCGGTTACGCGCCAGCCCTTGTCATCGTAGTAAAGCCGCCAGAATTTTTTCAGAAAATTAAAAACGCCGTTGATGCCTTTGTCGTCCCAGGGTTTACTTTGTTCCAGCGGTCCTAAAAACATTTCAAACATCCTGAAACAATCAGCCCCGTAGCGCGCTATTACATCATCCGGGTTCACTACATTGTGTTTCGATTTTGACATTTTCTCCACTTCTGCATGGCACAGTACCTGCCCCTGTGCATTGCGAATGAATTTTGCCGTTGCGTAATCGGTTCGCCATGCTTTCAGTTTTTCCTCATCCAGCACATCACCTTCTGTTAAAGCAACATTTATACGCACAAGTTGTACGCTGTAGCGTATGTACGCGGTGTTTACATCGCAATTTAATTCGTTGCCGGCTTCAGCAGATAATCGCTGCCAGGCGTCGTTGCGGCGCAGCTCTCCGTCGGCTTCCAGCGATAAATACACATCTTTTGATATATAATAATTTTCTAATATTTTTTGAGGTGAAGCGCCGGGCGGTGCGTATTCGGCAAAAAGCCGGTAAATAAACTTGCTCACGCCCTGTATCATGCCCTGGTTAACGAGTTTTTTGAAGGGTTCGTCAAACATCACTTCGCCCAGGTCAAACAAAACCTTCGTCAGAAAACGGCTGTACAGTAAATGTCCTACAGCATGTTCCGCACCGCCAAAGTAAACGTCCACGTTTTGCCAGTAGCGAAGTTTATCTTTAGAGGCAAAAGCGTTTGGATTGTGTGGGTCGGTATAGCGCAAAAAGTACCAACTGCTGCCGGCATAACCGGGCATGGTGTCGGTTTCGTAATGACACTTTATCCACTCTTCATTTTTAGCAAGTGGGCTACGGCCGTCACCGGTAGGTCTAAAATCCTGCACGTCCGGCAGTAGTAATGGTAATTCACTTTCAGATAGCGCTACCGGTATATCGGCCTCATCCGGGTCGTTTTCTTCTACAAAGGGACTGTCGGGCCTCTCCTGCACCAGATAACGTATGGGAAACGGCTCACCCCAGTATCGTTGCCTGCTGAAACTTGCATCGCGCAGTTTGTAATTGACCTGACGCTTACCTATACCGAGTTTTTCAACTCTATTTATGGTAGCTTGTATGGCATCTGCCACCTCCATGCCGTTAAGGAAATCGCTGTTTATCATGCGACCCACTTTGTCCTCGATACCTGCACCCGGGTACATGCTTTTGTCAATAATTTCGATTACCGGCAATCCGAATTTTTCAGCAAAGCGGCGGTCGCGTTCATCATCAGCAGGTACTGCCATGATAGCCCCTGTGCCGTAGCCCGCTAATACATACTCGGCAGTCCATATCGGAATTTCCTTACCCGTAAACGGGTGCAGTGCGTATGTACCAGTAAAACAACCTGTGATTTTCTTCTCCTGTTGGCGCTCTACATCGCTGCGGCTCTTTACATACTGCAGATAGACGTCCATTGCGGCTTTTTGCTCGCGGGTGGTAAGTAGTGGCAGTAGCTCATGCTCGGGCGCAAGCACTAAAAACGTTACGCCAAATATCGTATCGGGGCGGGTGGTGAAAACCTCTATCACCAGTCCGTCATCTTTAAACTTTGATAACTGAACGTTGAACTTAATGAGGCAACCCTCGCTGCGTCCTATCCAGTTGCGTTGTTGTTCCTTGATGCTTTCGCTCCAGTCAATACGGTTAAGCCCCTCCAGAAGCCGTTCTGCATACTCGGTGATCCGCAGCGACCATTGGCGCATTTTTTTGCGTGTAACCGGATGTCCGCCGCGTTCGCTTTTGCCGTCCTTTACCTCATCGTTGGCGAGTACGCAACCGAGCGCCTCACACCAGTTTACCTCCGTAAAAGAGCGGTAAGCCAGGCGATAACACTGCAGGATGCGCTCACGCTGTTTAAATGAAAATGCTTTCCAGTCATCGGCAGTAAATGGCGGATGTTGTTGCGGGTCGTACTGTTTCCATCCCGTGTGGCAACCTTCCTTTTCAAAACGGGCAATCAGTGTGCTGATGTCTTCTGCTTTGTCGTGTTCACGGTTGTACCAACTGTTAAATAAGCGCAGAAACATCCACTGTGTCCATTTGTAATATGCGGGGTCGCAGGTTTTTATCTCTCGGCTCCAATCGTAGCTGAACCCGATTTTATCCATCTGCGCCCTGAAGGTTTTGATAGCTTTTTCAGTTGTGACGGCTGGGTGTGTACCCGTTTCAATGGCATATTGCTCAGCCGGCAGCCCAAAGGCATCGTACCCCATCGGGTGCAGCACATTGTAACCTTTCATGCGCTTATAACGCGCGTATATGTCACTGGCTACATAACCGAGCGGATGGCCTACGTGCAAACCCGCCCCGCTCGGATATGGAAACATATCCAGTATGTATAATTTGGGCAATGAGGGGTTTTCGCTCACCTCATACACCCGTTGCTCAGCCCATAACTTTTTGCATCGCTCCTCTATGCTGCTAAAGTCGTACTCCATACCTGTCGGCAAATAAAAAAGTTTTGGCGATACGTGTAACGCCATACATGTTTTAAAAACGCACACGCATGTTACGTGTCTAAGCTTTCTTGATTTCAACAAACAATTTTCTGGTTAGTAGGACTCCGCAACTGCACTGGCATACGAAATAACAGGATGTAATTTGAAAAAACATACATTTCGCGGTTCATTCAAACACTTTTACCCCTTAGCGGAAAAACTATTTTTGCCGCATCTAATATCGCATACATGAGCGCTGCTGCACATCTTGAACCCACTACCCTTGAACAGGCACGTCAACTCGGGCTGCTTGATGAAGAGTACGACAAAATAAAACAGATACTGGGCCGCGTACCCAATTTTAATGAATTGAGCATTTATGCCGCGATGTGGAGCGAGCATTGCTCTTACAAAAATTCCATTCGATGGCTCAAAACACTGCCACGCAAAGGCAAACACCTGCTGGTTGAGGCGGGGCAGGAAAATGCCGGCCTGGTGGACCTTGGCGATGGCTGGGCATGTGCTTTCAAAATAGAGTCGCACAATCACCCTTCTGCCCTGGAGCCTTATCAGGGCGCTGCCACCGGTGTAGGAGGCATACACCGCGATATTTTTACCATGGGCGCCCGCCCGATATGCGCGTTGAACTCATTGCGTTTCGGAGATTTGAAAAATGAGCGAACTAAGTATCTGCTGCGCGGGGTTGTGAAGGGCATCGGTTATTATGGAAATTGTTTTGGAGTGCCCACCGTAGCCGGTGAAGTTTACTTTGACCCGGTGTATCAGACCAATCCGCTTGTCAATGCTATGAGTGTGGGTGTAGTGCGTACTCACGAAACTGTCTCCGCAGTAGCGCAAGGTGCCGGAAACCCCGTTTACATTGTTGGCAGCGCCACCGGCAAAGATGGCATACACGGCGCTGCGTTTGCCTCAAAAGACATCACCGAGGACTCCATAAAAGATTTGCCTGCTGTACAGGTGGGCGACCCGTTTCAGGAAAAACTCCTGCTCGAAGCAACCCTGGAGGTAATTAAAACCGGAGCGGTGGTAGGCATGCAGGATATGGGCGCCGCGGGTATCATCTGCTCTACTTCTGAGATGAGCGCCAAAGGAAAAAGTGGCATGAAGGTTTGGTTAGACAGAGTGCCTACCCGCCAGGCCAATATGAAACCATGGGAAATACTTCTTTCTGAAAGTCAGGAGCGCATGCTTATTGTTGTGAAAAAAGGGATGGAGGCAACAGTGGAAGAGGTGTTTGCCAAATGGGATTTGCATTGTGCCGTTATAGGCGAAGTTACCGATACGGGCATGCTGGAGTATTTCATGGGAGATGAACTGGTGGCTAAAGTGCCTGCCGAGTCGTTGGTATTGGGTGGAGGAGCGCCTGTATATGAACGCGAATACAAAGAACCCGCCTACTACCAGGAGAATAAAAAATTTGACATAGAAAAACTCCCCTTACCCGATGACTACCGTCAGGTAGCGCAGGCCTTGGTGCAATCGCCCAACATCGCTTCTAAAAAATGGGTATATGAGCAATACGATTCTATGGTTGGTATTGCCAACCTCAGCACTAATTCACCGAGTGATGCTGCGGTTATACGTGTTTTGGGAAGTGATAAATATCTGGCTGTAACGGTCGATTGCAACGCCCGTTATGTATGGGCAGACCCGTACATAGGGGCACAGATAGCCGTGGCAGAAGCCGCGCGAAACATTGTATGCAGTGGCGGTGAGCCGAGTGCTATTACCAACTGTTTGAATTTTGGTAATCCGTATGTTCCCGAAGTGTATTGGCAATTTGTAAATGCTATCAAAGGTATGGGCGCCGCTTGCGAAGCGCTGGGCACCCCGGTTACAGGTGGCAACGTATCGTTTTACAATCAGAGTACCGAAGGCGGGGCTGTGTTTCCAACACCCACTATCGGTATGCTCGGTATTGTAGAAGATAAAGACCTTGTGATGACGTTGTCATTCAAACACAGCGGTGATAAAATTTACGTGATTGGTGAAATGCTCAACGATGTATCGTCATCAGAATATTTGGTGAGATACCATGGCATACAAAATTCACCCGCCCCCCATTTTGATTTAAAAACCGAATGTGAAGTTCAAGCAGCGATTCGTTCGCTGATATACGAGCAGTTGATTGTTTCGGCTCACGATGTATCGGAAGGTGGTTTATTTGTTGCGTTATTGGAGTCAGCTATGGCGGGTAAAAAGGGTTTTGAAATTGAGACCTCGGGCGAAATACGCAAGGATGCCTTTTTATTTGGCGAAGCGCAAAGCAGGGTAGTGGTGAGCGTTAAGCCCGAAAAAGAAGACGCTTTCCTGCAATTACTGACGAAATATGATGTAGAGTTCAGCAACATCGGAGAAGTTACCGGAGCAATGATTTATGTGGATAAAGAACGCTGGGGCAGCGTTGCCGACTGGAAAGAGATTTACGACAACGCAATAAGCCGTGAAATGGAGGATGCGTGAGCAACATGAAAAATTGTTTTTCCAATTTGTTTTAAATTTATCCCAAAATGCCAAGTATGTATAAACCCTTGTTCGCTTTTGTTGTTGTTTGTCTGCTGTTGTGCAACACTTCGTGCAAAAATTGCACGGATTGTGTTCGTTACCCTAATAAAAATGACAAAATCAAGCTTTGTAAAAAGGATTTTGCTTCAGATGATGCGTATGAAGCATACTACCGTCAGTTGGTTTATGACGGCTACAGGTGTGAATAATGCATTATCATTTAAATGTAAACGACATGCGGCACTTTTTTTTAGTAATGGGATGTATCGCTGCCATGCTGGCCTGCAATAGCCAGTTGGCTGAGGTAAAAAACGTAGGTCCCGATAAATTTCAGGAAGGTATTTTCGGTACTGATGCCCAATTAGTGGATGTACGCACACCTGAGGAGTTTGCCGATAAACACATCCATGGTGCCATAAACATCAATTTCAACGGCCCCGATTTTGAAAAGCAGATGAATGCACTAGACAAAAACAAGCCCGTTTACATTTACTGTCTTGCCGGTGGGCGTAGTAAACAGGCCGCAAGTTGGGCAGCGAAGAACGGGTTTAAAGAAGTTTATAACTTAGAATTTGGCATCAATTCATGGTTGGCAGAAAATAAACCGGTGGTGAGCGGTAGTAATACCTCTGCCGCTTCAACCAATACAGGAATGACTTATGAGGAATACCTGCAGCGCATCAAAATCAGCGGGAAACTCGTACTGGTAGATTTTAACGCCGTTTGGTGTGGCCCGTGCAAATTACTTAAACCTGAAGTGAACAAAGCCATCCGCAAAAGCAAAGGTGCTGCTGTATTACTCGATATTGATGTTGACAAAAACAGCACACTCGCTTCAAAACTAAATGTGCGCGGTATCCCGCTTTTGCTTTTATATAAGGACGGAAGAGAAGTATGGAGAAGTTTGGGCGTTGTGGACGAAGAAACAATTACTGCAAAAATCAGGGAGCATTCCCGCTAAGAGGCGTCATATTTCACTAGTGTAGAGTTTTATTGCATTTTAATACAAAAAATAATTAGGTATTTGTAAAAAAGTTAAGGGATTTTTCGCTTTACATTACATTAGACGTTTAGCATATATTCAGTAACCCCTGTTTTAAGGAATTATTATCACCCACTAGAGAATTAAAAAAATATTGTATATATTATTATACATTTCACAACTTCCTCATTATCTTGATATTTTTTTAACAAATAAAACCTTGGCTATATACTCCGGGTAAATATATTTGCACATATTGTTAACCAAAAATCGTACACACTATGAAAAAAGTATTTCTCGTTCTGGCAGTATCAGCCGCTCTGATTGGTACTCAATCTTGTAAAAAGAAAGCAGCTTGTGCCTGTACCGCTGGTGGTGTAACAACTGAAGGCGCTACCGTAGAGTACAAAAACAAAAAGGACTATGATGCCGCTAAAGAAGCATGCGAAAAAGGCTCTAATTCTGCTCTCGGAATAACCTGCAAATTTGTTGACAAGTAAATTTTTTAAAAACCTTTTCTAATAAAGCCGCTAATCAATTTAGCGGCTTTTTTTATGCATTGATAATTGATATAAGAAATAAAAAAATGTGTTGCAAAAAAGCAACACATTTAAATCCAATGGTATAATTGGATAGTAAAGTTAAGCCGTTATTGACCTAAGTATGCTTTAAGTGCCTTGCTGCGGCTTTGTGAACGCAGTTTAGTTATGGCTTTGTCTTTAATCTGGCGGATGCGTTCACGAGTAATGCCTAGTTGCTCACCGATATCCTCTAAAGTCATCGGATGTTCAACACCGATGCCGAAAAACAGTTTAATAACCTCGCGTTCCCGTTCAGTTAAGGTTGCCAGAGTTCGTTCTGTTTCATCTTTTAGCGACTCGTAGTAATCCAGTCGTTTATCTGCCATTTCGGCATTCGGGTTTTGGATTACGTCTATCAGGGAGTTTGACTCCCCGTCAGTGAAAGGAGCGTCCATGGATACATGCCGTGCTGCAATGCCAAGCGTAGCTTCCACTTCTTCTACGGTAACACCCATAACCGCGGCCACCTCTTCAGGGGTGGGTTCGCGTTGATATTTTTGCTCAAGCTCAGAGAATACTTTGTTGATTTTGGTAAGAGACCCTACCTTATTGAGGGGCAGGCGTACCATGCGGCTATGCTCTGCCAATGCCTGTATGATAGATTGGCGTATCCACCATACGGCATACGATATAAACTTGAACCCGCGTGTTTCATCAAACTTTTGGGCAGCTTTTACCAAACCGAGATTACCCTCGTTAATAAGGTCGTTTAAGGAAAGAGAATTGTTTTGGTATTGTTTGGCTACCGATACTACAAAGCGAAGGTTGGCGCGGGTTAGTTTTTCTAAAGCGGCCTGATCGCCCTGGCGTATGCGCCGCGCCAACTCTACCTCTTCCTCAGGGGTAAGAAGGTCCTCTTTGCCAATCTCCTGCAGGTATTTTTCAATAGATTGGCTTTCACGGTTGGTGATTGATTTTGATATTTTTAACTGTCTCATACTTTTATGTAGGGTTTGGGTTTTACCTTACAAATTAACCCGCGAATATACTATCTAACTGATAATTTCCACCTTTTAAAAATTGTAAACGTTGTTTTCCACACCTGTATTAACAAAAAACCGGCTTTTTTAGACGAATAAACGGGTTGAATATTGTAGAAATCATCGCATCAGGGTTACGCTGCCTTTGTATAGCTCCGGTGTATAGTTATCTAAATACACGATGCTGATAAGATATACGAATACAGCCGGATTTTGCTTCACTCCTTTGTAGGTGCCGTCCCAGCGGAAATTCATGTCGTCACTCTCATATACCAACTCTCCAATACGGTTAAATATCTTTACGTTGAATTGTTTCCACGAATCTTTATTGCCATAAACCTCAAAATAATCGTTGGCTCCGTCATCATTGGGAGTAAATGCGTTGGGTATAAAGATATCGTACTTGGGTATGACTACTATCAGCACGCTGTCATGGGCAATACAGCCCGAGTCGGAAGTGACGGTTACATAATATTGGATGGTTTTTATGGGAGAAGAGATGGGAGAGGGGCAGTCCGTACAGTTGAGGCCGTTAGCTGGCAGCCAAACTATGCCGGCAATATTTCCGCCGGTGCTGTTTACACTGAGTTGTACAGATTGTCCCAGCAAGATGGTATCAACCGGAGGAAAAGCATTAATGACGAAAGCGCTGTCATTTCCGATAGTAAACGAAGTATCACGTTGGCAGTTGTTTTGGTCTGTAACCGTAACCGAGTAGGTGCCTGCGGGCAAATTGTACAGCGAAGAGGTGGTAGCCCCTGTATTCCACAAATACGTAGCCGGTTGATAAAAAGTAGATGCGCTTAGCAATATCATGCCGTTTTGGAGGGGGTAGCAGAGTACATCTTTAGTGGTGGCGTTAATTACTATACCGGGTAATTCATTTATGACAGCCGAGCCACTTGCCGTACAGTTGCGACTATCAGTCACAGTAACCTGATAACTTCCGGGAGGCAACTGGTTGAGGTTTTGTGTATTACCCTGTGCCGGGCTCCAGTTGTAAGAGTACGATGGTGTACCACCCGAAGGGTTTGCGTTGATGGAGCCGTCATTGTAGCCGGGGCAGGTTACATCTGTGGATGTAGGGCTTATGGTAAGCAGCGGGGGTTCTGTGATTTGTATTCCCGATACGCTGACGGTACAGTTATTGTCATCGGTCACTGTAGCGCTGTACACTCCGGCAGTTAGGCCGGTATAGGGATTTGCAGTGGCTGTTGTGTTCCATACAGGTGTTTGATAAGGCGGTGTACCGCCCGAAATGGTAAGGGTGATAGACCCGTCTGCCTGTCCGTGGCATGAAATATCTACGTCAGTAGCGTTAACGGTGAGTGCAGGGGGCTGGCTTACGAAGATGGAGTCACCGCCCGGAGCAATACAATTTGTCGTATCAGTTACTGACACAGTGTAGTAGCCAGAGGGCAGGTTGCTGACGTCTTCCGTGATGTCATTATTGGGAGTATTCCATTGGATGGTGTAAGGACCGGCGTTTCCGTTAATGGTCAAATCAATGGCTCCGTCGTTGCCTCCAAAACACGAAACCGGAGTAACAGTATAAGATAAACTTGTAGTGACTTGCGGTGCGTAAATTTGTATGGTGGCTGAGGCAGTGCACCCGTTATTATCAATCACAGTAACCGTATAGCTGCCAGGGAGTAAATTACTTGGGTTGGGTATGATTTGTTGTGAGGGGTCATTCCAAATGTACTGATAAGGTCCGGTACCGCCTTGTCCGTCCACCAGTGCAGCGCCATCAGGGGTGGTAGGACAGGTAGCACTGTCAATATTCATCACCGCCACCTGAAGCAAAGGAGGTTGAGCAATAACCACAGAGGCGCTTACCGAACAATTTTGAATTACATCAAAAACCGTAACCGAGTAAGGTCCGGCACAGAGGTTTGTAATGAGGGGTGTAGTGGAGCCGTTGCTCCATGTGTAAGTAAAGTTACCAGAGCCGAGAATGCCTCGCACCCGCGCTAGCCCGTTACATTCATTAAAGCAACGTACATTCACAGAACTGTCAATAAATGCCTGTGGCCCTGTACCAGAGCTAAGGGCGGTGCCATCAGATGCCGAGCAGGTAGAGGCGTTGTCAATTACCGTAACTGAGTAAGTACCGGGCGAAAGATTAGCGGCTGTGGCAGTTGTTTGGTTTAAAGGGTCATTCCATTGATAGGAGTAGTTGCCGGCTGGGGTGGGGGTAACGGTAATAGAGCCGTTGTTTCCACATGTAGCCGGTACCGTTGAGAACGATAGGGTAGGTGGTTGAATTTCGGTGATGGTCAGTTGCGTGTCCACAGAGCAGTATCCTAACGGGCTGTACCCGGTAAGCAGATACGTAGTGGTGATACCGGGCGAAGCGTTCACTATCGGGCCGTAAATGGTATCTAATCCGGTAGAGGGGCTCCAAACGTAGTGAGTGGCGCCAGATGCCTGCAGTGTTACAGTATCGCCCGGGCAAAAGGAAAACACGCCGTTAATTTGTAAATTAGGTACCGGCTCTACGATGAGCCACACTGAGTCATAAGGGCTCCAACCGCAGCAGTCGGTATTGATGCGTAAACGTATTTTGAAGATTCCCAGGTTGTTAAATGTAAGACCGTTGAGGTTTTGGTATTGGGGTCCTGTGTAAGTATTGGGCGTAAGCGCTCCGCCAAAGTTCCAGTCAAATTCTAAAGCACCGGGAATAATGGCATTAAAATTAGCCGTAGAACCTCTGCAGAGCACGAAAGTGTCGGGCCCGTAGGGCGCGGCTGAGGTTTGAATATCAGGTATGTAGGAATTTGCATCAATAGCAATATGGGCAAAACCCGTGTATGTATTTCCGTTGTACACAATATCTTTACGACCTGCCTGTGTGTATTGAGTAATTACACTGGCTCCTGCCGGAGTTTGATTGGTAGCAGCAGTGCCTAAGTTCCAACTGCCGGCAACTGCTGATGAAAATGTAACATCGCGGTAGGTGCAACTCGTGTTGCTTACAAAGATAGTCGGTTGTGAAGCCAAATCAAAATTCAACTCTGCTGTGAGCGGAGGCACCCCGCCTTCTACATACATCAACGCTGCAGAGCCGGCATATCCATTACCACCTGCTCCACCTGCACCACCGGGTCCTCCATTACCCCCGTTACCGCCAGCACCAACCTCACCTGCACCGTTTGTAGCGCCAAGCCCTCCAATACCTCCTAAACCACCGGCTCCGCCGGGTCCACCTGCACCCCCTTGACCGGGAATAGCAGGAAAGAACTGACAGTTAATGAAATCAGCAGACGCGCCATTGTTGTAAAGATAAACTCCAACCGCTCCTCCGCCACCCCATCCGCCTGTTCCACCAGAGCCACCCTCTCCGCCACCACCCCCTCCGCCGCCTCCATTACCGGTACCATCGTTTATAAAACAAAGAAAATCATTACCTTGTCCACCCCCACCGCCACCGCCGCCGCCGCCACCACCGCCCTGTCCATCGCTGCCATTACTGCCCTGACCACCGGGGATGAAGAAACCTCCAGTAAATACGCCCGGCTGACCATCAGCACCCGATGTGCCCGAAGCACCGGCAACTCCGGGAGCTCCGTTTAATCCATTATCACCGGAATTACATCCCCAATCACCACCGTTTCCACCCGATGCGCCTCCGCCTCCTGTGCCCCCAGCACCTCCATTGTTATCGGCTTGCCCTCCGGTGCCACCAGCGCCACCTCCGCCACCATATTTACCATTAGGGGGGGCGCCGTTTCCTCCGGCAGCGCCATTAGCCGGTGTGCCTGCGCCGCCGGCGCCTCCCATAACTCCGGCTCCCTGTCCTCCGTTGCCACCCGTGGCTATGATGGTTTCATCATCGCTATGACCAGGCACACCGTTTTGCCCTGGCGCCCCATTAGCGCCCGGTAAACCGGGTGAACCACTCTGACCATCACCACCCTTGCCCGGTATGATGCGACACCTGACAAACTGATAGTTACTGCAATTGGTAAGATGAAATACGTAGTTACTCATGCCCGCTCCCGTAGTGGCATTCGGGCAATCCTGAGTTTCAAAAGTAAGGTCCTGAAAACGGAAGTATGATTGTGAGTTCATATAAACTGCCACAATACGCTGCTGGTTAGCGGGGCCCTCAGGATTTGCATTTGTGCGATAAATGCGCGTTAGGCCGGGGGTACTGCTCTTGACCCAGGTTATGGGGTCGTAGCCCCCTTCAATAGTGGTGTAGCTGGTAATGTTTGTAATGGGATTATTGATGGTGTACGTACCGGTGCCGAGTTTGATGATAGAGTTATTGCACTGTGCCAGCGCGAGCGCTCCGCTCAAGCTGGCAGGGTTGGCTTGCGTGCCGTTGCCGTTACCGTTTACGGTGGCATAAATCACAGCACAACTCTGCGGAGGCGGGGGTGCAGCCAAATTGATTTGTGAACAAACGGTATCGCTTGGGCAGTTATTTATATCGGTCACCCATACGCAGTAACTAGTGGAAGACGTAGGCGTGGCAACCGGGTTACTGCAATTGGTACAACTCAGGTTGGTGGTGGGGGTCCAGTGGTAAGTGGGATTGCTGATATTGGTGCCGGCTACTAAATTCACAGAGCCATTTGAGCACAAGGATATGCTGGGCGGAAAAAGATTTATGGTGGGTTTTTGTATCCGGGTTACCAGTACGGCATCGGTTTTTTGGCAGCCGCTGGCATAGAATGCCGTAACGGTATAAAGCTTGGTAGTAGCGGGGCTTACCGTAATGGATTGTGTATTCCAGGTTTGTGTGCCATCGCTCCAGGCGTAACCGGTGGGTGTGCCACCCACAACGGTGGCAGTGAGCGTAGTACTCTGGCCCGGGCAAAGTATCACATCGGGACCCGCGTTGACCGGTGGGTCGTTGCTGGGTACAACATTGATTTGATAGGAGTAGGTGTTTGTTCCGTAAATAGGGCATGCGTTGTCTCTTACCTGCACGGTGAAGAGGTGCGTGCCTACATCGTTGGCATCTGTGTTCCAGCAGAAGGTACCGGTGGGATGTGGTGAGCCCGTTGCGGTAAAAGTAGCGCCCTGTATGCCGTTATTCCAGGTCATGGTAACGGTTTGGCCTGCATCGGGGTCGAAACTGTTGATGTTGAAACAAACGTTGGAGCATGCTGGCACGGTCATACTGAAATTATTCGTACCGTTGATGCCTGTGGCTGTCGGGAGTTGGTTCGTGCAGTTGATGATGGTGAACTGCATGTCGCGGGTAACGCATCCAATCAGCACCCCGTTTCGATATTCGTTAACGCGGATGGCCATTACGCCTATTTGGAGTTGGCTTGGTGTAAAATTTATATCGCCATTCGTAGGGTTAACACTAAACGGAGCACTTACTACAAATGGATTGTTGGCACTCAACCCACCCACGTAGGGCACAGGTGAGTTGCCGCTCATAGGGCTTACAGATTGAAAAGTGATGGAGTCACCATCTATATCCACAACGCCGTGGTTGTACTTTACTGGTTGGTTAACGCAAAAGAACGGCACGGGGTCATTCAAAAATGCCGGGGAGTTATTACACGGTGAAAGAGTGTTGTCTATTGCACATGTGGTGACGGTCATTTCCTGGTTGCCTGGATTTTGAAGGTTAGTGATGGCATGGTTTCGGCAGCAATTGCTCCAACCGAGTATCCAGTCGGTGCCACAACCGGGGGGTAGATTGAGGATACCCTCGTACACGTGTTTTTCTACACCGTATTGTGCATTACCGCCGCATGCCGTGTTGCCCACCTGCTGGCAAACAGGGGTTATGTCGGTTAAACTGACGCGCTGCAGAGAAATGCTGCTGCTGACCCCGCATTGTTGTGATGAGTAGTAAACCACTTCGGTAGGTCCGAGGTTGATGCCTTTGCAATCGCGGTAAAGTTGCAGGCGAATGCGATACTGACCCGGGCTGATACATTCATATTGCAGGTCTGCGCCCATCAGGTGGGTTCCGTAAGTGAACTCACAGTGAAAAGTGATTGCAATGACAGCAGTGAGTATAAATAATCTCATTATTTGGGAAAGGGTAGGGTTATTTTAAACTGTGTAAATGTAGTGTTTTAGATTAAAAATTTGAACAACTGTTTGAAAAAATAATAACACGGTGTTAACACTCAATAGTGAGATGATTATCGGGCAAAATTCGTTGTAAGGGGATGGCACTAAAGCTATGATTGGAAGTAGTCAGGTGTTTTTGAAATTTGAAGTAGGTATATGAATACCCTGCAAGAATATTTCAACTGCGCATATACACTGCGTTGAAGCCGAATAATTTGGCAGCTGTAACTGCTAACTTTTGTTCAAGCGTTGCGACCTATTCTATTTTCTGAAGCACTTAATATACAATCAGCATTTATCAGGTATGTAAAAGTGTAACCAAACATCTGCTTCAGTTAAATTATGGGGTGCCCTCGCTGCTGCGCGTAGCCCTGCGGAGCGCAGCATGCGGGGGCACCCCCATAACAATGACTCGTCCTGAAAAAAGTTTACAGTTTTATTAGTAATCCTGAAATACATTTACAAAGTTAATTTTAATCCTGAGA
>JANWXI010000062.1 GCA_025057415.1 Chitinophagales bacterium | reverse complement strand
CGCCCCGCGGCGGGGTCACCCCCAAAAATCAAATAATAAAAATTTACAATGCGTTTCAGCCGTACGGCTGCGGTTTAGTTCATAACCGTTATGGTGCCTTCAATCGTTTTTTCTATTCCGTCAAAGAAGGTGATGACCATGCGATAGACGTATGTATCGAACGGTACGCGCTTGCCGTCCACGGTGCCGTCCCAGCCGTGGGTGCCGGTGATGCCGTTGGTTTGGTCTGCGTTGTAGTAAACGCGCTCGCCCCAACGGTTGAAGATGGCTACCTCGATGCGTTTGGCGCCCAGGATGTCAAATTCAAAACGGTCGTTCAATCCATCACCATTGGGTGTAAACGCAGTGGGGATGAATTGCATGGGTTGGTAAAGAACGCGAACGGTGAATGTGTCGCTCACCACGCAGGAGTCAGCATTCATGGCATACACAGTGAATGTGGTGGTGGTTTTGGGTGCAGCTACAGGATTGGGACAGAGTTGCGGGTCTGCACATGCCGAGAAGTTCAGAACAGTATCGGGGCTCCACCAGTAACTGATGATGGGCGATGCAGAATTTGGCGTGGCTACGAGTGTGGTGGACATGCCGGTGAGGATTTCCTGCTGCGTGGCACTCAAGTTTACAGACAACTCTGATGGAGCCAGCACGGTGAACGAAGCGCTGCCCTGGCAGCCGTTTGCATCGCTCACCAAAATCACGTAGTTACCCTGTGGCAGGTTGGTGAATGTGTTGGACGATTGTACAACACCGTTCAGGAAGTAGTTGTAAGGTGGATTACCCCCGCTGACAGTAGCCACTACTTTGCCGTCGCTGGAGTTGAAACACTTGGCGCCTGTTGGGTTGGTTGTTACCGATATGGCAGGTGGGTTTGTTAGTGTGCCGCTGGCAGTAGCAGTACAACCTTTGTTGTCAGTAACAGTAACAGTGTAGGAACCAGCAGGCAGAGCACCTACGGAAATGGTGGTTTGCGGAGTAGGAGTATTCCATGCGTAGGCATAAGGGGCTTCACCACCGCTGACGATTGCCGTAACAGTACCGGTGGTGCCGTTATGACAAATAGGATGCATGACCGATACACCCACGTTCAGCTTGGGATTTTGCGTTAATACAAACGTGGCTTTTTGCTGGCAGCCCAGTGTGTCGGTAACGGTTACTTCGTATTGCCCTGCAGTGATATTGACGTTGTTTTGTGTGGTGGGGCCATTGCTCCAGGCAAATGTGTAGCCGGGGGTTCCGCCACTGACCGTCAGCACGATACTGCCCGTGGTATCAGCGTGGCAAACTACGTTGGTTGGAATGCCGCTGATTTGTATGGGCGAGGGTTCGGTAATGGTGAGTGAGTCGTAAATCAAACATCCGCTTGAGTCAATCACCTGTACGGTGTATTTGCCTGCTGGTACCCCCGATATGGAGGGAGTGGTTTCAAAATTATTCCACAAATATTTGTAAGGCGTACGCCCGCCCGATACAGTTGCGCTTACACTACCAGTAGAAGTTCCGTGACAAGTTACGTTAGTTGCGCTCAACGTAACGGATAACGGTTGCGGTTCGATGACAACATACAATGCGGCCACCAAACAATTATTGGCATCTGTAACGGTAACGGTGTAATTGCCGCCTGTCAATCCTCCAATGTCTTCAGTAGAAGGTCCGTTGCTCCATTCAAAAGCATACGGAAGTGTGCCGCCGTATGCGGTTATGTCCACGAATCCGTCACCCGAGCCGTGGCAGGTTACATGCTTAATAAAACCGGATGTAAATAGGGGTTGCGGTTCCACCACGATTGCCGAGTCAATACGGGTGCATCCTTTGCTATCGGTGAGTGTTGCCAGGTATGTACCGCCGCCCAGATTTGTAACGTCTTCTGTAGTGGCACCATTACTCCACGTGAAATTGTAAGGAGGTGTACCCCCACTGGGTATGAGGTCTATCATTCCGTCCACATCGCCATGGCAGCTTGGATTTTTGACTACAAAATTCAGTTGAATGGGCGAGGGGTTGATGATAGTAGTGGCGGCTGTGGACGAACAGTTGTTAGCATCTTTTACGGTAACGACATATACACCACTGGCAAGGTTATTAATGTCTTGCGTGGTAGCGCCGTTATTCCAGGTGTAAGTATAAGTGGGTGTACCCCCGGTAACGCTGAGGTCAATAGCGCCATCGTTGTTGTTGTAGCACGATACGTTTAAAGCAGTGAGTGAAAGCAGCAAGGGAGCCGGCTCGGTGACAAGAGCAGAGTCCTTGTGTGTGCACTGATTGGCATCAGTTATTACAACGTAGTACAACCCGCCGCCAACGCCGTTCAGGTCTTCGCTGCCGGTAAAATTGCTCCATAGGAAACTGTAAGGAGCGCTGCCACCAATCACGGTGAGGTTTACGCTGCCATTAGCAGCTCCGTAACAGGTTACGTGGGTGATTGTTTTAGAGGTGGTGATAGGAGCTGGAACGGCAATCGTATAGGATGAGCTCGTGCTGCAATTGTTTGCATCGTTCACGGTTACACTGTAAGTGCCTCCGCTGAGGCCGTAAATATCTTCGGTAGTTGCTCCGTTGCTCCAGTTGAATGAATACGGGAACACACCGCCTTGCACGGTGATGTCCACAAAACCGTTAGCGCCACCGGCACAACCCACGTTTTGCGTAGTAGCGTTCAACACCAGACCGGCGGGCTGCGTGATATTGGCGGAAGCAGAAGCCGTACATGCGTTATTGTCAGTAACCGTTACGGTGTAATTGCCAGCGCCTACACCGCTCAGGTCCTGCGTAGTAGCGCCATTGCTCCACAGGTAGTTGTAGTTAGGTGTACCGCCGCTGACGGTTAGGTCCACCGCGCCGGTAAGCGCCCCGTTACACAAAACGGGAGTAACAGAAATGTTCAGCGACAGTAGTTGCGGCTCGGTTACGGTAGTTCCGTTGGTGGCGCTGCATCCGTTCGCATCATACACTACCACAGAGTAAAATCCGCCGGAAACATTAGTAAGGTTTTGCGTAGTAGCGCCATTGCTCCACAGGAAAGTATAATTGGGAGTTCCACCCGAAACAGTCAAACTGACACTGCCGCCGGGACCTCCGGCACACAGCACCGGCGTAGAGGAGATGGATGTTGATAGCAAGGGAGGTTGGCTGATGATTTGTTGCAGCGTAACCGTACAGAAATTAGCATCAGTCACCGTTACACTGTAAGTGCCGATGTGAAGGCCGTAGATATCTTCAAAATTTGAACCGTTGCTCCAAATGAAACTGTACGGAGGCACTCCGCCATTCACCGTGATGTCTATAGCTCCGGAGGAGTCGTTGAAGCATTGCAGATTTTGGAAAGATGCCACAGACACGAAAAGCGGAAGCGGTTGCGTTATCGTTACGCCTGCGGCCGTGTTACAACCTTTGTTATCGGTTACTGTAACGTTGTAGGTGCCGGCTCCTACACCGATGAGATCTTCGGTGGTGGCGCCATTACTCCACAGGAAATTGTATGGAGAATTACCTCCCACCACAGTGATGTAAACGCCACCGGTGGAGCCGCCACTGCAGAGAATATTGCTCACCGAGTCGATGAGTACCTGTAACTGTGCCGGTTGCGTGATGTTGACGTTCAGGTAATCTGTGCAACCTTTTGAGTCGCGCAGGGTTATCAGATAATTCCCAGCAGTTAATCCGGTGAAAGTAGGCGAAGGGAAGAACTGTATGCCGTTAATGGAGTATGTATAAGGAGGAATACCTCCGCTAAGCTGAACTGTTACCGCACCATCGGAGCCGCCAAAACACGATACGTTGGTTTGGCTCACGATGCTGCCGGTTACAGTGTAACTGTTGTTGATGAAAATATGCGAGGTATCAGTGCACCCGTTAAAATCAAAGACGGTAAGAATGTAAGTACCCCCCGCGAGACCATTAAAGGTGTTGCCGGGTTGCACAGGTCCTCCGTTGAGTGAGTAGTTGTAAGGAGGCGTACCGCCAAATGCATTCACTGTTATGGAACCATCAAACACATTTGCGCAACTTGCATCGGTTGTGGAGTAGGTATGGTCCAGCGGAGTAGGTTGTGTGATTACGATGGGGTTAAAAGCGTAAGCAGATGAACAACCGAGCGCATCAATAATGTAACCCAAATAACTACCTGCTGCAAGACCGGTGAAAGTGGGAGAAGATTGATAGGAAACTCCGTTATTGATGGAGTATTGGTAAGGGGGAACCCCTCCTGCACCGGTAAGCGTAACAGAGCCGGTGTTCCCGCCGTGACAAAGCACGGGGTTAACACTCACACCGGAAATGACCGGTAGCGGGGAAACTGTCACGGTTGCTGCCCCGTCAAAGAGCGATGAGCGCACGCATCCATTGGCATCTGTAATTTGTACAAAGGAATACGTGGTGGTGACAGAGGGTAACACACGAATGGTATCTCCGGTATTAACGTTGTTTTTGGTGTAGTTATTGGTACCGTCTGTGTATATTACCTGATAAGGCGCTGTACCATTGCTGAAGACAAAAGTGAGTACCGTATCAGTGCCGGCACACACGGTTACGGAACCCTGTATACTTCCATTCGGCAAGGGGTTAACCACTACAATTGTAGATGCGGATATACTGCAAAGATTGTTATCCGTAACGGTCACATGATAGGCGCCGGCATTTGTCAGGGCGGCAGAGGAGATGGTTGGCGTACCGAGTGTGCTGCTGAAACCGGCAGGTCCAGCCCAGTTGAAGGTGTACGGTGGAGTACCTCCCGATGGAATTGCGAAAAGATTGATGGATGAATTCACGCAAACCGGGCTGTTGCTGGCAGGTGATGCTGAAGGCAAGGGGTGAACGATGATGGTGCGCGTATCTGATACAGCAGTACAAGGCCCGCTACCATCGGGGTCATCGGTGGTGAGCTGCAGGATAACAGTGCCGCTGAAATTGGGAGCGGGTGTATAGGTAACACTCGCAGGGTTCGATGTGGGTGCAGTGGTGCTCAAAGTCCCACCACCTGATACAATAGACCATGCGGCTTGAGAGGCAGCGCCACCGATAGTAGCGCCACTCAGGGTAATAGGGTTCGGATTGGGCGACTCACATACCGCGACTGTTGGACCTGCATTCACCGCAGCCGAGGGGTTAATTACGATGTTCCGCGTATCTGATACAGCAGTACAAGGTCCGCTGCCATCGGGGTCATCGGTAGTGAGTTGCAGGACAACTGTACCGCTGAAATTAGGAGCAGGTGTGTAGGTAACAGAAGCCGGATTGGCTGTGGGCGTATTGCTGCTGAGCGAGCCGCCACCCGACACAATGCTCCATACACCGGTGCTGGCAGCGCCTCCGATACTTGCACCCGAAAGCGTAATGGCAGCGGGATTATATGATTCACATACTGTGAGGTCGGGGCCTGCATTGACGTTGGCTGCCGGATTGATGGTAATGGTGCGGATAGAAGTAGCAGGTGTACAGGGTCCGCTACCATCGGGGTCGTTGGTGGTGAGTTGCAGCGTGACGGTACCGCTGAAGTTTGGCGCCGGGGTGTAGGTTACCGAGGCCGGATTACTCACCGGAGCAGTAGTACTGAGGGTGCCTCCTCCGGAAAGTATTGACCATGCTCCGGTGGTTGCGGCTCCGCCAATAACGGCCCCGCTAAGGGGTAGCGCTGTCGGAGAGGCGCTCTCGCATAGCGTATTTGGCCCGCCGGCATTAGCGGTTGCAGCCGGGTTAATGGTAATAGTGCGTGTAGCAATGGCGGGGGTGCAGGGTCCGCTGCCATCGGGGTCATCGGTAGTGAGTTGAAGTGTAACTGTGCCACTGAAGTTTGGTGCGGGCGTGTAGCTGACAGCCGATGGGTTTGAGGTAGGAGTTGTGCTACTTAACGATCCGCCGCCGGATACAATAGACCAAACACCCGTACTGGCGCTTCCACCAATGGTAGCGCCTGTGAGTAATATAGCCGTGGGGGATGGTGATTGACATGCAGATAGGTTTGGACCGGCATTGGCTGTAGGCGCCTGATTGATAGTAATAATCCGGTCGTCAAATTCGGCAGTGCAAGGGCCACTGCCATCGGGATCGTTGGTTGTTAGTCGCAAGGTAACAGTTCCAAAAAATCCGGGTGCGGGCGTGTAGGTTATAGATGCAGGCGAAGGAGTTTGAGCCGTGGAGCTTAGCGTACCTCCACCCGATAAAATAGACCATGCTGCGGTGGTGGCGGTACCACCGATTGTTGCACCGCTTAATGCAATGGGTGTTGGTGTAGTTTGCTGACAGATGGTTATGTCATTACCGGCATTTACCGTAGCGCCCGGGTTAATGGTAATGGTTCGGGTAGAGCTTGCGGGTGTGCAGGGCCCGCTGCCGTCGGGATCGTTGGTGGTAAGTTCCAGGATGACCGTGCCCGAAAAGCCGGGAGCAGGTGTGTAAGTGACGGTTGCCGGGTTTGATACCTGAGCGGTGGTACTCAAGCTGCCGCCGCCGCTAATGATAGTCCATGCGCCGGTGGTAGCTCCTCCTCCGATAGTGGCTCCACTTAGGGTTAGCGGGGTGGGAGAGTTGGTTTGGCACAGTGTGTTCGGGCCGCCGGCGTTGGCTGTAGCAGGAGTGTTGATGGTTACAGTGACACAGTTATTTGCCCAGGTAGGAGGTCCGCAATCGGGAGTTCCGGCCGGATCAACCTGCACCGCATAAGTGCGGGTAACCGTAAGCCCTGCCGGTGGGTCGTATGTTGCGGAGGTTGCCCCGGCTATGGCGGTCCAGCCGGCTGTGGAAGTGCCGCTCGGGCAACTGACGTTTCCGTTCTGAAAATACCATTGATAATTAAACGACCCACTTCCTCCCGAGGGGTTTACGGTCATGGGTCCCGGGTCTGCAGTGCCGCAAAACGTACCACCTCCTCCGCTAACCGTTCCAAAGTTCACCTGCGGTGATACCGTGACGGTTACAATGTTAGATACGGCTGTACCACAGGTGTTGGTAGCTACTCTGCGAAAACAGGTGGTTTGCGTTAAGGCAGGAGGGGAATAAGTGAGTCCGGTAGCTCCGCTTATGGTGCCAAAACCGCCGCTGCAGTTCGTTTGCGACTCCCACTGGTAAGTGAAACTCCCGATACCCCCCGAAGCAGAGGCGGTATTTGTAAGGGTAGCCGGGGTTGTGTTATAGCAAATCGTTTGATTGGCGGCAATCGTACCACCACTCAAAGGTGAAGCTACGGTAACGGTTACGGTTAAATAACTGATGCTGCGGCAAGTGCCGTTGCGCGTGTACAGGCGAAAGGTGCGTGTGCTGGGTACATTCAGTACATAAGTGGGGCCGGGGGTATTCGTAACAATAAAGCTGTTGGTACTTTCATCGTAAATATCGTATGTGCCGCCATAAACGGCTCCGGCAAGGTTTAACGTAACGGTGCCGCCCCCTGCACAAAAAGAGTTGGGTACAGCTGTAAAGGATGAGGGGCGCGGTGGCGTGTAATAAACCGAAACCTCTGCCCCCATGTCGTTTGAACCGCAAAAGTTAGAGAAGTAATCACCTACCCATCCGGTAGAGGGGGTGAGGTTGTCAATGGCTGAGCAAGGCGGGGTGAGGCGATAATTAATAGTTGAGTTAACAGTACCACCGCAATAGATGTCATCATCGCTGCAGCCGGCGCAAACCGTGGTACAGCAAGAAGAATTGTAACGGTAACGATCTATACTACCTAAACCGCACGCTCCCCCTAGACAGAGAGAACCGCTACTGGTGCAGTCAAAACAATCATCTTCCCATTTTTCGCCATAAAGCTGTACGTATTGCGGTACGTTAGCGCCTGTGTAGCTGTGAGAGAATAGTTGCACGTTTTGGGGCGCCACCCAACCCGCACCGGGAAAATTTACGGCTATCTGATTGGGTTTAGGAAATGGCGGGCTTGTGCTGGTGGACTGATTGGGCAAGTTCGGCCTCCAGGATTGACCATCCAAATCGGCATTGTCGGCTCCGTACCAAATAAAGTTGTATTCGTCATCACCAAGCGGATCGTCAAAATTTTCTACCCATGAATATGTGACCCACATCTGGAGGTCCATGGCGCCATCCGTATAAATCTGGGCGCGAACAGAAAGTGCCGAAAAAACAATCAAAAAAATGTATATAAATTTTTTCATATTCATTCTTCTTTATTGTTTGGGTTAGTCCAATTGATATTTCCCTTGGCGGGTTCAGAAGCCATACGCTTCAGGTCGTCTTCGCCCAAAGAACCCTTCTCCAATTCGTGAATTTTGGCGCGCGCGTTTATTTTAAAACGCTCCACGTCAAAACCGGGCGGAAAGTCGTAATCTTTCGCATACAGCCGGTTGTACTCAGCTTCGTCATACAGGAAAGTCCAGTAACGCAGCGCTAACTGGTAGTTGTATTCGTCCATCAGCTCATTGCCGGTGTTTTTCTTTACGGGGCGTTTGCTGGTAATAGGCGCCCCGAGAAATTTCGGCATATAGGGCAGTTGTACATCGCCTTTTCGGTCGGGAACCAATGCAGCAATTTCGGGTGTGTTCAAGAACGCCTGGTATTCTTTGGGGTAAAGCCGCATCCAAATCCCCACCATGGTGTTGTATTTTTTTATGTTTTCCTCTGTGTTTTTCATTCCGTGAGCGAGCGGGAAATGCGGGAAAAGTTTTAATCGTTTTTCATCGGGAACTTTAGCGGCCACAAACCACTGCCAGTGAGCTTGTTGGAGCACTTCCTGGCGGGGCGGTATGTATTTTTCGTGCACCCCGTACGATGCCCAGTTAATTTCCTGTGCGGCTACAGCCGGCAGCTTCAGAAAAGCATGCCATTCATCCGGATATTTTGCAATCCATGCGTTGAGATGTTTTTCAAAGTCGCGGCATGGGGAAGGTAAGTGCGGAGCTGCAGATTGAAGCGCTTCGCGGCTTATCTTGAGATGTTCTATGAGTTGATAAAACGGAATTTTGGAAACATCGCCCGGCTGGCTGAAAGCCGGGTTAAAACTCAGCCATATCAAAAAAGACGTTATAAGGGTACGCATGTAGAAATGAATTTTGGTAAAGTGCGTGGTAAATATAATGTTTTCATCAAAGTTACGGTTAAAAACGGGGTTGTAAATAGCTTCGATAACTGATACATTCCTATGCAAACAGGATGTTACAGGAAGCATGAATATACAATGCGGAATCTGTATTTATAATAACCGGACGGATGGTTCGCGTGAGTCGGTAAGGTGAATCGTACTAAACACGCTTATGGCAGTTATGAGTGGATGCAGGTGGTGATGCGATATATTGTTTACTGCCCGATGCCCGCATGCGCGGTGGATAATCCTCGTAGTTAAAAGAATAAGGCAGGACTTTTTGTTTTACTAACCACCGGTGCAGCAGCAAGAAAATTTGCGGGGTTAGCGGAATTCCTTTCGTATCAAAAGTTTTCGTCCGCACATGTCACCGCCATCCATATTTTTAGTGAAGGGTTGTATAAAAACCCGAAGATGTCCCGCAGTTCACTTAACTATCCTTTGCACTTTTACATACTGTAACTCGTGCTCTTTGTCATCTACGCGGGCAAAGTAGCCGTTGTAATCAAACAAATTTGTGTATTCGAGCGTATCCCATACATTACCCGCCGTGTCAATTATCCCGTAAAATACCGCATTAACGCCGGGGAAAGAGGTCGTAATCCCGAACGCCTGACCATTATAGAAAGGAGTGGTAACAGAGTTGCGACCATAAACTTTGTGCATTTTTTCACCGGTAACGGAGCAAATCCATGTTTCGGTCAAATCTTTGTCCTGGGGGTCCACTACATTAATGGCGATTTTACCACATGCCGCTCCGTTCACTCCGAGTATTTCCATGTCACCGAACAACCTTTTGCCGTTAATATCATAACAATGGTAAGTCAACGGTTGTTCGGCATTTTCTTTATCGGTTTTCTCAAAAATAAATACTGAATTATCGCCTTGTCCGTAAATATCGTAAAAATTGTAAACACAAGGTATTACTTCTTTGCCGTCTAAATCCACTGCTCCGTAACCTTCTCCGGGCACCAATACAACCAGTATGTTGTTAAATATCCGTTCTTCGTGTATATCGTACCGGGTATCATCTTTAGTACCGCTTCCCAACCATGGCAGTGGCTTTACAATTTCTCCTTTTGTATTTATTACAGCATAACCGTTTGCCGTGCTTGCAATTGCCTGTCCGTTCTGAAACGGGTAAATCAATTTGTAATCGGTAGTGGCAACGGTTTCGCCCTTGCGATTGATAATCAGGAGCTTGCCTTTCTCTTTTACGGGAGCATAATCACCGTCAAAAGGAGACGCGTATTCAAAGCGAAAACCGGTAATTTGGTTTCCTTTCAAATCATAATAAGCGTAGAGGGTTTTATCGCCCGATTTTTTCCCGATAATGATGTATCCGTCAGGTTTGTAGTACAAATCTTCCGAAACGACAAGGTCTTTGTCGTTTAGCTCAAATAACGGCTCACCTGAATTGGAGAAAAACGATAACTGCCCGTCCTTAATCTTTACGATACACTCGTTCAAGATAACTGCCCTGTAAGGTTCTCTTTCATCCTGAAAAAGAGTGGTAATTTCCAAATGGGGCTTAGGAGCTTGTTTTTCTTTGCAACCGGCAATGACCAACAAGGCGCTTAATAAGAGTGAGAAGATGGTTTTCATTTGTGTGGTATTTGGGGTTTGAGAAATAATTACAAAGTAAAAAGAATTTTGTAGCTCAAAATGCCGTTTTTATGCTGTCGCGTTGAAATACGAATCGTGTTATTCATGTGGGACAACTTCCTTGAGTACGATTTCAAAATCAGCCACCATCTTAATGATGAGCGGAGCATTTGATTCATTTTGTACGTAAACGTTGGATTTACCGGCGCCATCCGGGGCATTGTTATACCGGTAACAAGGCAAATATATTTTTTTATTTTTATATGTAACGCCCAGGTACTCATAGTTTTCAAATTGCCTGTAAAATGTTTCGGAGGCAAATCCGATTTTCATTTGGGTTGAGCGATCCGGAGCACCGTTGGGTTCGTAAAAATTTTTCATGCTCATCAGCACGGTAGTTTGTGTTTCTAAAAACTGTATATCGCCATCGGCAAAGTAATTGGAATATGTGGTGGCTTCGGTAACACTTTGTTTACTGAGATATACTTCTCCCTTAAAATTTACAGGGGCGCCCATCTGCCATACAAACGAAACCGGATAAGCTGTTTTATCAAACATTTCGTGTGTGGTATGTAGATAATTTTTAAACGTAACCGTAAAGTCATATTCCATTCCGTTTTTCATCTTGACGCGATAGACGAGGCGGTCTTTAGGTTTAGGGCGGTATAAATAAATGTTATCTTCTTCTTCGTCCGGAACTTTCTCCAGCGAATTTTCAAAACCCGGGGGCAGGGTGGCGTTGGCTTTTTCATACTCTTCTTTTGATACAACCTCGTTTCCGCTAAGGGTCATGTAAAGGTATTCTTTCCAGGTAATTCCGTTCAGAAGGTTATTTTCCTGTGGCGGCAATTTCAAAATGACAGTGGAATTGCCCGGAGAAGTCGGAATGTTCGCAATCATATAAGCGCTTAATTTTTTTCTGAACTCCGGGTCCGGACATGACTTTTCAAATGCCGCCGTAACCGGAGCAGGCCACCTGGCGGGGCAGCTTCGTTGCCTGTATAGTTCATATTCCTGCTTGCCGATTTGAGATATAATCTGTGCAGCTTGTTCATCGCTGAGCGGAGCGCAGTATTTTGATGCAGGTGAAAAATAATCTGCGCATTGTTTCAAAATCACCCCGGAAGGCGCCTGTGCGCGAGTAACGGTAACATGAAATAAAGCGGAAACTAAAAGCCATGTGAGGGCGTAAGAAGTTCTGTACATGATGCTATTTGAAAATAAATATATATACTTATTTTCAATAAATAAGCCAGTTGCTTCGTAGGTTAGAAGTTAGTGCAACGGAAATTACGTAAAGCTTGCATTTACAAGTGTTTAGGTAATTGAGAAATAGAGGTTGCATATACATTTTGCATAAATCAATATCTGATAGTGTTACTTGCGCCCTTAGTTAAATGCTAAGCAACTACATGAAGTTTTTTTTCTGCATATAGACCTGCCAAAACCATTTTTTATACATCGGGTCCAGAAAATCGGGTTTGCCGTTGAAGATGTCAATAACCTCTTTGTCTATCAGGGCTTTTTTAATTTTTACCACATTGGCCGATGAGCCGAGGTTAAACTCCTGAATTACTTTTTGGGATGAGATGTTCTCTGCGCCGCTGCAAACGGCCTTCAGAAAGTTAATCTGTGAGTTGCTCAGCCATTCTGTTTCGCGCATAAACAGTATGTTCATCGTGGTTAGTATTCTGTTGAGCGCAAGGGTCAGGTGTGCTTCATGGGCGGTTTTTCCGCAAATATCCCATACCGTTTGGGCGTACTGCTGCACATAGTACGGATGATTTTCAACGGTTAGCGCTATTTGTTCTGCCAGCGCGGGTGCGATGCGCTTGCCCGTCTTTTCAAAACGCTCCGTAATGTATTTCACCCAGTGTTCCGTGGCAATTTTTTCTAAGAACATGAAATTGCCGAAACGGTAGAACGGCATTTTTACACTGCCGAATATTTCGAGCAACATGTGCTTTTTACTGCCGTATAAACAATAGGTGACGTGGTGATGCGACTGCCAGTGCGAGCGAAGTTTTTTTTGAAAAGCAAGGGCATTTTCAAAATGGCCGATGTTCTGAAACTCGTCTATACATACTACCAAATGCAGTTTGCGTTGTTTGGCAACCACCTCTGCAAGTTGCAGTATTTCATCCGGGCTTTTCTCCAGTTCTTTTACAGAAAAACTCAGCGAGAACTCCTGCAGCGTATCGGGGCTGAAACTGATGGCGGGGATCAGGCCGCGGAAGTAGTTTTTTATCACACTCAGCCGGCCCTCCATGTTGGTTTCAACGCTTTTGACTACCTGCTCGGCCAGTAGCTTGTAAAACTCGTACTCGTTGCGTGTATTAAATAAATCTACAAAACAAAACCGAACGTTTTTGTTTTGTCGCGTCATTTTTCGCGCTACGGCTTTTACCAGCGAGGACTTTCCCCATCGCCTGGGCGAAATCAGAAAAGTATGGATGCCGTTGGTTAAATTGGTGATGAGCTCGTCTGTTTCTTTTGTGCGATTGGTAAAGTGTTCGTTTTCGGCTAAAGATCCATATACAAAGGGACCGTGGTGTTTCATGCCGGTTAAATTTTTGCCCAAATATACGGATAAACGGCAACTAACCAAAAGGTAAGTAACTAAATGGTAAGTAACAAAACGGTTAGTTTCTAATACGCCAGGGCGGGGCGCAGCCATTTCTCCATTTCCTCTACGGTAAGTCCTTTTGCTTCGGCAAGCGCCTGCACCTGGTCTTTCTGAATTTTGCCCACCCCGAAGTAACGGGCATGCGGAGAAGCAAAGTAAAAGCCGCTGACCGAGGCGGCGGGGTACATGGCATAACTCTCCGTAAGCTGTATGCCGGTGTGTTTTTCTACATCCAGCAGGTGCCAGATTTGTGGTTTGAGCGTATGGTCGGGGCATGCCGGATAGCCGGGGGCGGGCCGTATGCCCCGGTATTTTTCCTGTATCAGTTCTTCGTTGCTCAGGTTTTCGTCAGAGGCGTAACCCCAAAACTCTTTGCGCACACGCTCGTGCAAGCGCTCGGCAAAGGCCTCTGCCAGCCGGTCGGCAAGGGCTTTGAGCATGATAGAGTTGTAATCATCGTGTTGTTTTTCAAACATGGCAATTTTCTCATCTATGCCTATGCCGGCGGTTACCGCAAATGCCCCGAAGTAATCGCCATGCGGGGAGATGAAGTCGCTCAGGCACAGGTTGGGTTGGTTGTTTTTACGGGTTTGTTGCCGCATAAAAGTCAGTGGCACTGCTTTGCCCCGCTGATTGACCACAATCGTATCTTCATCGGAGTATGCTTCAAAAATTCCGATTACGCCACGCGCCGTGAGCCACTTTTCATCTATTATCTTTTTTAATAAAACCTGCGCATCTGCAAATAACCTGCGCGCTTCTTTGCCATATTTTTCGCTTTCAAAAATACGGGGATATACGCCACTCATCTCCCAGGTGGAGAAAAACGGTGACCAGTCAATGTAGTTTGCCAATTCCTCCAGCGGATAATCATCAAAGACCTTAATGCCCGTGAAGTTGGGTTTAGGGACGGGTTCTTTACTCCAATCTATTTTCAGTTTGTTAGCGCGCGCTTCGGTCAGGGAAATATACTCCAGGTCGGTTTTTCGCCTGGCGTGCAACTCGCGCAACTCCTCATACTCCGCTTTTATGCTCTCTGAAAAACTTTTCTGCTGGTCTTTGCTCAGCAGGGCACTTGCTACGGTTACGCTCTTAGAGGCATCCAGCACGTGTACCACATCGCCCGAGTACGCGGGCGCGATTTTTACGGCTGTGTGAATTTTAGAGGTGGTAGCCCCTCCGATGAGCAGGGGTTGTTTAAAACCCAGGCGCTGCATCTCCGATGCCACGTGCACCATTTCGTCCAGTGATGGGGTGATTAGCCCGCTCAGGCCGATAATGTCCACATTTTCTTCTTTTGCCTTTTCCAGAATTTTTTCGCAGGGGACCATCACGCCCATGTCAATAATTTCAAAGTTGTTACACGCCAGCACTACACCCACAATGTTTTTACCGATGTCGTGCACATCGCCCTTTACGGTTGCCAGCAGTATTTTACCGGCGCTGCGCGCGTTGACATTTGCAGCTTTTTCCTGTTCCAGAAACGGCTGCAGATAAGCTACGGCTTTTTTCATGACCCGGGCGCTTTTGACCACTTGCGGCAAAAACATTTTTCCGCTGCCAAACAGGTCGCCTACTACGTTCATACCCGCCATGAGCGGTCCTTCGATTACATCCAGCGGGCGTCCGTACTTTAAGCGCGCCTCTTCGGTGTCTTGTTCAATATAATCGGTAATGCCTTTTACCAGGGCGTGTTCCAGACGTTTTTCAACGGGTTCGTTTCGCCATGCCAGGTCATCGGAGTTATCTTTTTTGCCTTTTTGCTTTACGGTTTCGGCAAAGGCGAGCAGGCGCTCGGTGGCATCGTCTCTGCGGTCCAGCAACACATCCTCTACGTGTTCCAGCAGGTCTTTGGGGATATCGTCATACACCTCCAGCAGGGTAGGGTTAACGATACCCATGTCCATACCGTGGCGTATGCCGTGGTAGAGAAAAGCCGAGTGCATGGCTTCGCGCACGGCCTGATTGCCTCTGAACGAAAACGACACATTGCTCACGCCGCCGCTCACGTGTGCATGCGGCAGGTTTTCTTTGATCCATTTTGCAGCGCGGAAAAAGTCCACCGCATTTTTGCGGTGCTCTTCCATACCGGTGGCTACCGGAAATATATTCGGGTCAAAAATAATATCTTCGGGTGGGAAGCCGACTTTTTCGGTGAGGATTTTGTACGCGCGTTCGCATATTTCAATCCTTCGTTCATACGTATCGGCCTGCCCTTTTTCGTCAAACGCCATGACCACTACGGCCGCCCCGTATTTTTTAATGAGAGTGGCCTGGCGGATAAACTCTTCCTCTCCGCCTTTGAGCGATATGGAATTTACGATGCCTTTGCCCTGCAGGCATTTAAGCCCGGCTTCGATGATTTCCCATTTTGACGAGTCAATCATTATCGGCACACGGGCAATGTCCGGCTCAGATGCAACCAAATTCAGAAATTTCACCATGGCTTCTTTGCCGTCAATCATGCCCTCGTCCATGTTGATGTCAATTATCTGCGCGCCGCCCTCTACCTGTTCGCGGGCGATGGCGAGGGCTTCATCGTATTTTTCTTCTTTGATGAGCTTGAGGAATTTGGCAGAGCCGGTTACGTTGGTGCGCTCGCCTATATTTACAAAGTTGCTTTCGGGGCGAATCTCCACGGGTTCCAGACCGCTCAGGCGGGTAAAGCGAATGGGTTGCGGGGGTTTGCGAGGCGGGTATTTTTTGGCTATTTCGGCAAAAACCTTAATATGCTCGGGCGTGGTGCCGCAGCAACCGCCTATGATGTTTACAAATCCGCTTGCCAGAAAATCTTCCAGCGCCTTGCCCATCATTTCGGGGGTTTCATCGTAACCGCCAAAGGCATTCGGCAAACCGGCATTGGGATACGCGCTGGTGAAACATAGAGCTGTTTTGGAGATAGCTTCAATATGGGGTCGCATTTCCTTTGCGCCCAGGGCACAGTTTAACCCTACGGAGAAGGGGTTTGCGTGCGCCACAGAGATGTAAAATGCTTCGGGGGTTTGACCGCTCAGGGTTCTGCCGCTGGCATCTGTAATGGTACCTGAAATCATCACCGGCAGTTGAGTGCCTTTTTCGCTTTGCACAAGGTCAATGGCAAACAAAGCGGCTTTGGCGTTCAGCGTATCAAAGATGGTTTCTACCAAAAGGATATCAGCGCCACCGTCAATCAAGCCGCGCACCTGTTCGCTGTAAGCGTCCACTAATTCATCAAAAGTAATGGCGCGATAGCCGGGGTTATTTACATCGGGAGAAATGGATGCGGTGCGATTGGTAGGTCCTATGGCGCCCGCCACAAAAGGACCGGCATGGATAGTTGCATTTCTTTCTTGCAAAAATTTTTGCACGGCGCGTTTGGCAATTTTTGCCCCTTCGTAATTGATGCGGTATGCTTCTTTTTCTAATTTGTAATCGGCCTGGGCGATCCAGGTGCCGCTGAAAGTGTTTGTTTCAATGATGTCGGCTCCGGCTCTCAGGTACTCCAGGTGGATGGCTTCGATGATATCGGGCCGGGTGATGTTCAACAAATCGTTGTTTCCTTTTAAATCGTGGGGGTGATTTTTAAAAACATCGCTGCGGAAATCATCTTCGGTGAGTTTATAGCGCTGAATCATGGTGCCCATGGCACCGTCAAGCACCAGGATGCGCTCCCGGCAAAGGTTTGTGAGCTGTTCTTTTATGGTCATAACGGTGTAGTAAAATGCCTTGTGCCTGATACGATCAGGTACAATCTTTGAGCCGCCTATCTAAGAAAGAGAAGAAGAAACAATGCTTTCACTTATCTTTCTCTGAATATTCAGAGCAGGATTTGGCACCTGGCAACAGCGGGGGGCAATGTGTTGCTGGTTGTCAAGACGTCATCGGGCCTGTTCCCTCGGTCTTTCTGGATAAGCGTTACTTCAAAGAGCGGCGCAAATATAGGAAGCGGAATGTGATTTACAATTTGCTGCTCATTTAACCGGAAAGAGCAGGAGGGTTTCCTGTACGGTGTCGGCTGTAGGGTTGCGGAGGTACACTTCGAGGATGGGGCCGGTGAATGTATAGCCGTAGCGGGCGATGGAGTCAATTACGCGGCTGTAGGCGTAAGGGATGTGAGCGTATTCGCCATTGTACGTGACACTAACTGCTTTGCAGGATGGGTGTTTACGTGTTTTGATATTGCCGGTGGGGTGCCGGCGGATGCTCGATACCGGAACGGCAGCATCAAAAATAATTTTGCCGGGCGACCATGCGTGGTAGATGACCAGGGGAGCATTCTCTGCCTGCAGATGGTTGGCGAGCAGGAATTCGTTGAGCTGCCTGAAGCATGCTGCTTGCCTTTCTACCAATACCTCTAACGGGCAGGTATCCGATATGTAGTACAGGTGAAAATCGTTTGTTTCGGACATGGAGAGTTCACTAAGCCGGAACAATTCGTTTATGGCAGATTTGCTCAGGAACTGTTTCAGGTTTTGCAAACCGTTTTGCAGGTCCTGTTTTATCAGGTTATCGGCAAACAGGTGGAACCACCGCCCCAGGTAGCCGGAGCTGCCGGAGTCAATCCAGTGAACGAGGGTGCCGGAGTCGGCAGGGGTGAGGTGGAATGTGCTGTAGAAGGTACTGAAGTTGTTTATCTGAATTTTTGCCGTGAGGGTTTTGTGCGGTTCGGCAGCGATGATTTCTGCCTGGCCATCACCGCTATGGATGCTTTTCCAACGCATGATGGAGCCCTGCCCGGCGGCAGAGCCGGCGTATGTGTAAACCAGGGAGCTATCGCGGGCGTACCAGGGGTCCCAGTTTTTCCAGTTGCGGAAAGAGGAGATTTGCGCGTAAATTTTTTCGGGGGTGGCAGGGATGATGATTTTTTCCTCAACGCGAAAAGTAGGAGGCAGCGCAAGCGGTACGATGCAAAAGATGGCGAGAACAGCCAGTAATATATATAAAATGTATTTAATGAATTTCATGCAGGGAAGTTTTATAGTGTGAAGGGAATTTTCAGCGACCGGCAAAGGTAGCAGAGGCGCTGTCAATTCAGATAATGCGCGTGAGGGCAGGAGGGAGGCATGCTGCGCATGGTTGCTTGGCGCCCCCGCCTGCGGCGGGGGCGCCAAGCGGAGGTTACGATGCAGATTCGGAGCGGAAGGCGGGTTGTTTGGCGCAGGGTTGCTTTGGGCGCGAAAAGCCGGGTGAGG
>JANWXI010000061.1 GCA_025057415.1 Chitinophagales bacterium | reverse complement strand
GGTGAGGGATGCGTAGGGCGCGAACGGAGTGAGCGGTGCGTAACGAAGTGGAGCACGGGAGCGACAGCGCACCCCGTAGCAAGCCCGACCCCGCTGCTGCGCGCAGCTTTACGGAGCGCTGCCGCGGGGGCACCCCCAAAATATTAAAATAAAGTTTAATGTTTATTGCTTTTACCCGGGCGCCCCCAAATTGTGTCCAGTCGGCTATTATGGGTAATGCGAAGCCATCACGCGCCGGAGGAGTTGGCACATGGAAAACACAGGGCGTAGCCAGCGTTATGATTTTTTGGAGCGCGCTTTTTTGACGGACTCAACAAATGCCTTAGCTGGCTTGAAAGCAGGGATGTAGTGCTCGGGGATGACAATTTGTTGATTGCGCGAAATAATGCGCCCGATTTTTTTAGCGCGTTTTTTGAGGATGAAACTTCCGAAACCGCGCACGTACACCGGCTCACCGGCTTTCAGGGCGTTTTTTACTTCTTTGAAGAAGGCCTCTAACGACATGAGAACATCGGTTTTGGGGATTCCGGTAAGTTCGGAAATTCGTGAAACGATATCTATCTTACGCATGTGGGTATTGGGGATTTGTTTTAAAAATGCGAATTTAAACTAGTTTAATCACAAATATACAAAATTATTGCGATATTGTTGTGAAGGGGATTTCACCAAAAGAATTTCGGGAAAAGTTGCTCGCATGGGATGCACTCCACAACTACCGGGAAATGCCCTGGAAAGGCGAGCACGACCCTTACCTTGTGTGGCTGAGCGAGGTGATACTTCAGCAGACACGAGTGGCGCAGGGATTGCCCTATTACCTGAAATTCAAGAAGCTATATCCGACTGTTCACCATCTTGCCGCATCGCCCGAAGATGAGGTGCTGCGCCACTGGCAAGGGCTGGGCTATTACACGCGGGCGCGCAACCTGCACCATACCGCACGCCGGGTTGCGTGGGAGATGGGCGGGCAGTTCCCAACGTGTTTTTCGGAATTAAAAAAGTTGAAAGGGGTGGGCGACTATACGGCTGCCGCCATCGCTTCGTTTGTTTACAATGAACCGGTGGCTGTGGTGGACGGGAATGTGGTGCGGGTGCTTGCCAGGGTATTTGGCGTAGATAGCCCCATGGATACCCCTGCCGGCATGCGCGTTTTTAAAGCGCTTGCAACCAAGCTCGTGTGCCCGCGTGAGCCGGGGCGATACAATCAGGCCATAATGGATTTTGGCAGTAATGTGTGTAAGCCCTCAAGCCCCGCTTGTGACGGATGTGTGTTTCAGCGGCATTGTGTTGCTTATCGCTCAAAGTCCATCAGCGAGCTGCCTCACCGCGCTAATAAAATCAAGATCAGAGACAGGTTTTTTTACTACCTGCTGGTCCACAACCGCACACACTTACTGCTGCGCAAGCGCACCGGAAATGATATATGGCGGCATTTATACGAGTTGCCATTGGTAGAAACCGGTAAACCCATATCGCATCTTCAGATTACTGGCCACATCCGCGAGATAGGGTTTCGCCCTGAGAATACGTATTACATATCGGATGAAATACGGCAGATGCTCTCGCATCAAAAAATTCATTTCCGGTTTATACACCTGATGATGCCGGTTAAAATATTGCGCCCTGTGCGGGGTACTGTTGCCGTGACGTTTGACGATATAAACCGGTACGGTTTCCCCAAAACCATTGCTGCTTATCTGCATGAATTCGGTGCGATGATGACTGCATGAGGGGAGTGGTATTTGGGTTTTATGTAATGTATTCTTATTTCTGCATCGCAGTTATCATAGTGCCGTGCACCGCGTAGTGACCATACTCTTTGTGCTTAGTATCTGTTCGGCATCGGCACTGGAGCCGGTACAGAACCGCCAGTTGTGGTTGTGGTGGAGGTTTTCAAAACAACTACCGAAAAATTTTACGGTAGGGGCACAGTACCAGTTGCGGCTGGGGCATAACATGAGCACGTTTATAGGACAAAATTTTTACGGCACGGTCGGGTACCGTTTCAATAAATACCTTTCGTCACAATTTACGTATCAGTTTTTTACATCTCACCGCAGAGATAATCATACGTTTTTCGTATCCCTTACGGCGCGGTACAGGGTGCGTAAGTTTACCTTTCTGTACCGCACGGCATATCAGCGCGTACAGCCGTATTTTCACAATCGGTATGAGCCGGGTATAGAGCCGATAAACGAGTGGAGAAACCGCATTACCTTACGGTATCGCATCAATTCCAAGTTTGATGTTTACGGTTTTTGTGAGCCGTTTCTGAACTTTAACCCTGTGCGCAACGCGCAAGGGAGATTCGTGAGCAAAATCCGCAATTCGGTAGGAATAGATTGGCACTTTTACCGCTACAACACATTAACATTGTTTTATATATTTCAGCCGGAGTTTTTTGCCCGCAGGCCTCAACATCAGCATGTGTTGGGGGCTATTTATGAATTTGAACTGCCCCGAAAGCCCAAATGGAAAAAATTCTTCCATCCCGGTAAGGGGAAAAAACCCGCTGAAAATGACGAGCGCGATACAAAAGACCAGCAGCAGTTCTGAATGCAGGCATGAATGTTTAATTTTTTTTATTTCTTTGTAACATAGAGCGGATGGTTAGCTCAGTTGGTTAGAGTGCTGTGTTGACATCGCAGAGGTCACCGGTTCGAATCCGGTACCATCCACAACCCGAGGTATACCAAGCAGATTCTATGTAGAAACTTCTTTCGTACAAAATTTTCAATCCCCCTTTTGAAACAGACCAAGCCACCTTCAAAAATTTTCGCTGCGGCAGCGTTTGCCTTAGTTTTTACACTGCCGGCATCTGCACAGCAGCCGACTGTGCAACTGTTCCCTTCATACCACAGTATCGGGTACCGTATCAAATTGCCCGCATCGTTTGATGCTGACACAAACGCCACGGCTTTTGTGCGTTATTACTCTGCTAATCATCCCTTAGACACCGGGTTTGCACCTTACCGGTTCAGGCAGGATACGTTCAATGAGCTCAGGGGTTCTCTTTTCATGCTACAGCCAAACACAAAGTACCATCTGCAAATTACGCTTACCGACAGCACCCCCGCGCTGCAAACCTTTACTTTTAACGATTCGGTAACAACCCGCGCTGAGCCGGCTGTACAGCCCACTGGTAATGTAAAATACGTTTCTCCCACCGGCAGCGGCAATGCTTACACGCTCGCTAACCCGGGCAACCTGGCTACTCTCATCAATAACAACTTGGTGACCTGCGGTACTACGGTATTACTACTGGACGGCGTGTATGATGTGAGTAATTTGAACTTGAACATAACTTCCGATTGTACTCCGCAAACGCCTATCGTCATTATGGCTGCTCCGGGCGCCAACCCCGTAATGGACGGCGGGTTTCATCAGCCACTGGTTTGGACGCAGGACCCATTTGACTCCACCTTATACTCAGCGCCAAACCAAACCGCCTTTAATTACACATCGCTATGCATCATGGGTAACGAGCGCTTGTATCCGTACGCCATTCTTTCGCCTAACGGTAGTTTTCCCAACTACCCGAGTTTGCTGAACCTCGGATACGGACATTCCGGTTTTTACAGAGACAAGAACAGCATATGGATAAAAACCGCCGAGGGTAAAAATCCGAATTTTCACAGCGTGATACTTTCAAAAAGTATTAACTGCCTGACCGTTGAGGGCAACAACAAACAGTGCTATCTGCGTATTAAAGGAATAACTTTCAGATACTACAGCAAGCCGAATTTGCTGAGTGATTTTTGGGGAAACTACACAGGAAGCTATTTGCCACAAACGCTCTATTTCAAAGATGTGAACCATGTGCTGATTGACTCGTGCCGTTTTGAGTATTCCAATTTTCCGGTTTCATTTTATGGAAACTGCAACTACAACACTATTATTAACTGTGTTATTCGCGATGGCACTGGACTATGGGGGCATGGCGCTTTTAAAGCCACGCGCGATGAATTCTACTTGGTGCAATCTTCGTTCGGCAGGGGGCTTGAAAACTGCGGCATCTATTTCAAACCTTCCCCCGGGGCAACGCTCACCGGTAATGTTATCTTCAACAACCAAATTCACGGGGTGGTGGCGGGAATTGCCGCCGGCAACGTAGATGTCAATGCAGTTATGCAGGAAACAGATATTTACAACAACACTATTGATAATTGCTATGACGGGATTGACGGATTAAATGGCCAGGTAAATTTAAGAATATGGCATAATGATATAGCAAGAGGCCCTGTAGGGCTTTCGTTTATTGGTGGCAGGTTTGGGCCGAGATATGTGTTTAGAAATGTAGTACACCATACCAGCCACCGCAAAAACGTAAACGACATCACTTTTGTACACTGCAACAACACTATGAGTGACAAAATCTGGGGTACCGGTATCAAGATGAACGCCGGTGGAACCACACCAAACCCCGGTGCGCTCTTCCTCATGCACAATACGTTTCACGCTGCTGATACGCTCGCATTTGCCATGTATTTATGGCAAACCGACTGGCGCAAACTTTACTCGCGCAACAACATTTACTACAACGAAGGCATGAGCACATTCTTTTTTGACAATGTAGCCAATAACCCCACTTACTCTTTCAACTCACATTTTGATAATTATTTTAGTGGTAGCTCCGGCGCTGTGGCCATCGTGCAGCCGGTAAACGGCCAACCCGTATGCCACACGTATTTTTCACCGGCGCAGTTAGATACCGGCCTGCGCAACATTACAATGGGCGGAGATGTAGAAGTGAAATTTGCCCGCCACGCACATCCGCAGTTCGTAGCAACCGATAGCAACTTTCGCCTGCAATGCACCAGCCCGATGATTGACAACGGCACAATCCTACACGGTATTAACAACCGCAGCTTTTACGGATTAAAACCCGACATAGGCGCTTACGAATTTATGAAAACCATTGTTTCAACGGTCATCAACGATACCATTGTACAAACTGACACTTTGCCACATTTTACGTTTCTGGGTAATACAACGGCATCGTACACTTAAGATACAATTTACACCAACATACAAGAGACAACCTATGATACGACCATCGCAATAGATTGTGTATGGCTCCCTACCCACTATGTAAAAAAAGATACGGCATACACTACGATACAACACGACTCCACCGACAACTGCACATCTCTAACCCTGCAAACTGAAATTATTCACCATAAGCACTCTACGGTATTTGCGTATGACACTACGGTGTGCGATACACTGATAACTTATAAAACCACCGTTAAATTAAATGTTATAAGCAATCAGGGGAATGAACACGAGGGTCAAATTCATTTTTTCCCTAATCCATCGCGGGATATAGTGTGGTTTACAGGCGATGTATCGCTGGTAAAATCATTATTCCTGCTGGACATATCGGGCAAAAGGATACCGGTATCGCTGAAGGGGAACGCGCTACGTTTAGACGGCTTTGCTCCGGGCGTGTACGGATTAGTTATAAACGGTTGCATAGCCGGAAAACTTGTGATAGCTGATTATTAGCCATTCTAAATTTTTGGGGAACACCAAATGCTTGTTTTGGTGTATTTATCTTGTGCCGGATATGCTTTATAATGAGAGGTAAAAGGTTTTGGGTCATCAATCAATTTTTGAACTACCTGACTTTTCCGGTTTAACCCGCTGAATTTATTGTTGATAGAATTAACACGGCTTGGCTATTTTTGGCACACAGCGAGTGAAAGTAGCAACATGCGAGCCCTTATTTTGTTGTGTGTAGCCCTGTGGTGGCCGGCCCGTTTTTCGCTGCAACAGTATGGCTGTATATCGTACCCCTTCAAAGCTGAAATTGCCGCAGCAGATAATTTTGGGAATTTTTATGTGGCGGGTAAGAACCGCGTACACAAATACGCACCTGACGGGCGCTATCTTTTTCCTTATGAAGAATTTCGCTTTGGCAGAATCGGGAATGTGGACGCCACCAACCCCCTCAAACTGCTGGTTTACTTTCCTGATTTTTCAACGGTAGTTTTCTTAGACCGGTTTTTATCTCCGCTCAGTACATTAAATTTTTTTCAACTCGGCTATCAGAACATTACCGCTGTGGCATCATCGGTAGATGGCAATGTATGGTTTTACGACAACGTGAACTTCAAGTTGAAAAAGATGGATGAGAGCGGAAGGGTAATCCGCGAAAGCCAGCCGCTTCACCTGCTGCTGCAACAAACGCCATACCCCAACTTTATGGTGGAGCAAGACAATCAGGTGTATGTAAATGACCCGCAAATAGGCATAATGGTTTTCGACTTTTACGGAAGTTACGGCAAAACCATCCCGCTTAAAGGATTAAGAAAATTTCAAATATTTCAGGGAAAGATAATTTACCTGGAGGACGGCAAGCTCAAATCATATCGCCCGGGCACGTTTGAATCCGGAGAAATACCGCTGCCCGATACTTCGCAGATTACGGCAGCGCTTGTCACCAAACAGAAGCTGATGGTCCTGAAACCCGACTCTTTGCTGTTTTGTTCGTATTAAGTTTATTTGAAGCGTAAATAAAATTGCTTACTACTAAAAACACCCCATGAACAAATTGCTATCACTTCTCATGGCCGGTTTTATTGCCGGTTACGCAGCCGCCCAATGCAGCGAGCCAACCAGCGTTAAAATCATGCTCATAGGCGACAGTTGGGCATCGTTTATGAATATTGACCAAACCTTCAACACTGCACTCAAAAACTGGGGACACTCGGGCTACCGCTACATCAGCAATACCACCGTGGCGGAGAACGGCACAGAAACCAACGATTTTCTCACCGCTTCTAAACTCAACGCCATCAAAACCCTTTTTGCCCAACATCCGAACATTAAAGTAGTACACATGAGCATCGGTGGCAACGATTTTCTTGGCGACTGGAAAAAAAGTTTTTCGCCCGGCAAAACCGACACACTGTTTATGCAAGTTAAAGGGCGCCTGCTCGCTATAGTTGACTCGCTCAAATCGTTCAAACCCGGCGTTCACATCGTTTGGAGCGGCTATTGTTATCCGAATTTCAGAGAAGTGATTCAAACGTCAGGACTTGGCAGCGCTCATCCGTTTTATGATACTTGGCAAAAGATGGAATTCCCGGAGTTTATCGAAATCAACTCGCTCCTCAACCGCGTGTCTGACTCCGTAGCGGCTTATGCAGCCGGGGATCCTCAGTTTCACTTTGTGCCCGCTATGGGCATTTTACAATACACCTTCGGGCAAACCACCCCGCTGGGAGTGCCCCCCGGCGGCACTTTTCAGCCCTACACCGTACCCCTGCCTTATGGAGACCCCAATTACCCGTCAAACAAAAACTCCATGCGCGATTATTTTTTGACCAAAGATTGCTTTCACCTTTCCCCAACGGCATATCTGGATTTTATAGAATATCAAATGCAAAAATTTTATCATAAGTTTCTGATGGATGATTTTTATGCACTTAGCGACAGTGCATATACCGGCAGCGTATCTTCGCAGGGAAATGTGACACCCGATGTGCTGATAGGGGAGCAGGGGGGCGAAGTGTTTGCAGCGCATCTCTCGTTCCAAACCAACTCGCTGCAAAACAAACCTATTGCCAGAGCATCGGTATTTTTGCGCAGGGAGTCGCTCAGCGGGTCTAACCCGGTAAATGCCAATTTGCAACTCAAAATAAAAAGCGGTTCTTTCAGCGGAAGCGCCTCGATAGAGGCAGCGGACTTTTCTGCCGCGGGCGATGCTGTGGGAAGCGCCTGTGTGTATGGTGTAAGCAATGCCGATAAAAAATGGTTTCGCCTCGATTTGCCCGCTTCCTTTTATCCTTACATCTCCAACCAGCACCCCGTGCAAATTACCATCGCTCCTGCACAGGGCTTTACCGGAGGCAGGGTGAAACTCTCAGGGGCAACAGACCCCGACTTTGCTCCGGTGCTAAACGTGGTTTACCAGCAAAATGTAGGCGTTGATGATGCCGTTAATGCTGAAACGGCAAATGTATTTCCCAATCCCGCTAGCGATTATTTACAACTGGAAACCAACGGCAGTGAAATACACGCTGTAACCCTATACGATATTACGGGACGCTCCTACCCAACCGCTCTTTTGGATGATAACCGAATTTCTACTGTGCACCTGAATGCAGGGCACTATTTTGTAATAGTAACAACCTCCCAAGGCATACTGACAGCAAGGTTTGTGAAAGAGTAGCGCGCAACCTTTTCAAATTCAAAATGTGTTATTACTCCGTATAACGGGAACAATTCCTTTACCTTTTCTGACACAGAGTAAGCTCGCTAAGGCAACAACCCGCGCATTCATACCGACACAGCCAATTACGCTCACTTAGGCGGCTCCAGCACATCACCGCAATTTTTGCATGTGCGCAATTCTACACTGGCATAAAATTTTTCCATCACACCGGGCAGGTCTTTAACGATGTCGTCCACCCGCATTTTTTCTTCATAAAGTTTTTGGTTGCAGGTTTCGCAATACCATTGAAAGGCATCCAGCACTCCTGGCGGTCTTTTCATCTCTACTACCAACCCCACCGTATTTTCTTTTCTGCGCGGAGAGTGTGGTGTGCGGGCGGGGAGCAAAAAAATTTCGCCTTCGCGGATGGGGATGTCAACAATTTTGCCATCCTCAACGATTTTGAGGAGCATGTCGCCCTCTAACTGATAGAAAAACTCTTCCGTTTCGTTGTAGTGAAAGTCCTTGCGGCGGTTAGGGCCTCCAACAACCATGATGATGAAGCCGTCATTATCGCGATAAACCACCTGGTTCATCACCGGAGGACGAAGCAAATGGCGATGCTCCTCAATCCACTGCTTGAAGTTGATGGGTCGGGCTATGGCCATGGGCGGGTTTTTAGATTACTGAATTTAACTGTTACATTGCGTTTACAAATCTAACAACAATCATGGAACTTGACCTGAAAGGGAAAAATGCATTCGTAGGCGGCAGCAGTAAAGGAATCGGCAAGGCAGTAGCCGTTGCGCTGGCTAAGTTAGGCGCCAACGTAACCCTCGCAGGCCGCGATGAACCTGCGCTTGTACAAGGCCTTATTGACCTTAGCTTTATCAGCAGCGGAGAGCAACGCCACGACTACATAGCTGTTGATTTCAGCAATTGTGAGCGCGTACGGGGAGCTGTGAGTAAACACATTAAAAAAACCAATAAAGTTTATCACATTCTTGTGAACAACACCGGCGGTCCGCCCTCGGGTAAAATACACGATGCAGAAGAAAAAGATTTTCTCGCTGCCTTTGAGATGCACTTGCTCAATAACCACCTGCTGGTAAAGATGATGACAGATGGTATGATACAAGAGGGCTACGGACGTATCATCAATATCATTTCCACTTCCGTAAAACAACCTCTGCCCAATTTAGGGGTGAGCAACACCATCCGCGCTGCCGTAGCCAATTGGGCAAAAACACTTGCAAACGAACTTGGTGTACACGGTATCACCGTCAATAACGTACTGCCGGGGGCTACCGATACCGACCGCCTCCGCCAACTCATCCGCACCAAAAGCGAAAAACAAAACATTGACCCGGAGGTCGTAAAAAACGAAATGCTTCAGGAAATTCCCATGAAGCGTTTTGCAAAACCTGAAGAAGTAGCAGCCGCGGTGGCGTTTCTGGCATCTCCGGCGGCATCCTATATAAACGGTATAAATCTGCCGGTTGACGGGGGCAGAACGGGTTGTTTGTGACACCTTGGTCTGACCAGATATACTATCCCCAAAAGTGTGAAAAGTGAGCTGTTCTGTATATTAAAACTAAAAACCAAAAACTATGGAACAACTGCACTTTACACGCAGATAATATTATCAAAATTTTGGGAAATTATAACCTTTATTGAGGAATAGGTGTAGAGGAGGTATTCAAACTTGGTTTGGAAACCATACAGAACATGTTGTATGGTACGAACTGGATAGAGTGCTTATATAAGGACTATAAACTAGTGATGCGTATGCGATGAGCATTACCTAATCTTCAATCTACCATACTGCTATGAGGGCATGTGTGTGGCTATGATGCGAAAAATATATGAAGGCAAAGTACCTAAGTTGAATTATGAAAAAGAAAAATTCAAGTGGGAGACATACATGGGAACTTCGCTACGGCTACGCCTTCGCTTCGCTCCCATGCATCAATTCAGCTCAAAAAACAGTTTTGTATGTAAAAAAAAACAAATCAAGTTCATACACACATTTTGTGAAACTGCCGAGAGTATTAGTCAAACGAACGTACATACCGCCCGTACTCTTTCAGAAACAACAGATAATCCTCCCGGTCTGCATAGAGCAACTGTAAGTTGTTCCCCTCGTTGTAAATATGATATATACCACCATCTTCTACTTTCATAGCTTCGTATTTGAAAGTGTCTGACCAAGGTCAGACCAAGGTAACCCCCGCAATTTACATTTTTCTCTCTTACCCACCGTCACCTCTCTCTTGCTTCGCTCCATTTGCTACCTTAGCGCAACAAACACAAATTGCTTCATGCTTAACATATCACTACGCTTCTCACCCTTTATGATGTTACTTACGTTGTGCATTGCTATGTGTGCCGGTTGCAATCGCAACAGTTGCCGCAACGTAGCTTGCCCGGTTAACCAGCAGTGCATTGACGGCGGCTGTTACTGTGCCGATGGGCTTGAGGGAGCTGACTGTTCCATTCCCAGCCACACGCGCTATACTTCAAACGGCGGCACCTTCAATGTAACCGAAACCTGCTACAACGCTACAAACAACTTTTTCAACTACACGTGTTATATTCTGCCCACTACAGAGCGCAACCGTTTAATCATCAACAACCTGTTTGGTTTTGTTCCCAGCGCCACGGCGTTCATTCGCACCGATGGCAACACCGGCATGGGCACTTTTATTGAAATACCGCAGCAACAGCAGGGCGCTTTTATTTTCAGCGGCACAGGCAACTACAATGATGTTGCCAACCGCATGACCATCAACTTTAACTACACCTACAACGGCGGAAGCTATCAGTGTACGCACACCTTCTACAAACAATAAAGGTGTCGCTGGCGCGCAGCCGCTCATCAGCACGACCCTTACTTATCTAGCAATGAGGTTACACCCCGCGCCGGGATTGTTGACTGCAAAAACAAAACAGGCCTGCATGGCAGGCCTTGGCGTGCACCCGAAGGGACTCGAACCCCTAACCTTTTGATCCGTAGTCAAATGCTCTATCCAATTAAGCTACGGGTGCTAAATTTCGGATTGCAAATATACACATTTAACCTGAAAGTGTACAACACCTCTCCCTGCCGGAGCGCCGCGAATGACAGGCGATGTGGCGGCGTGCCGAGCCGGTAACCGGCATACGCTAATACTACTTTTTAGTGCGGGCTTGTGCGCAGGGTTATTATATTCGCCCCGCAAAACAAACCGTCATGAATTTTCCCGCTGACCTCAAATACAGCAAAGAACACGAGTGGATACGCGTAGAGGGCAACACCGGTACTATTGGCATAACCGATTTTGCGCAAAAAGAACTGGGCGACATTGTGTATGTTGACATCAACACAGTAGGAGAAACCATAGCCAAAGATACCGTGTTTGGCACCGTAGAGGCAGTGAAAACCGTCAGCGACCTCTTCATGCCTGTGAGCGGCAAAATACTGGAGCAAAACACAGAACTAAACAACAGCCCCGACAGCGTAAACAAAGACCCCTATGGCAGCGGCTGGATGATAAAAATTGAAATAACCGCCCCTGCCGAATTAGACACCCTGATGGACGCAGAGCAGTACAAAAAACACATAGGGCTTGCATAGCGCCCGCATTGCGTGAGCAACTTTCTCCGATACAACTGGCCTTCCGTACTGTGGGCAATTCTCATCATGGTGGCCTGCTTACTTCCGGGCCGCGATCTGCCCGACCTCACCTGGTGGCAAGCCGACAAGTGGCTGCACGCTGCCGTGTACTTCCTGTGGGCAGTGTTACTTCACCACGGCTGGATCCGCCAGCGCGCGTACCCGCAACTACACCAAAACACATTATCAAAAATCATCATATTAACTGCCGTGTACGGATTTGCCTTAGAAATCTTACAGGAACTCCTCACTACAGACCGTCACTTTGACCTGCGCGATGTGCTTGCCAACGCCGCCGGCGGCGCAGCCGGTGTGGCGTTCATCCGCTTTACAAACAACAGCCGGCGCCCGTTGCCACGATAAACGTTAAAAATATTTTTAATTTATTTCTGGGGGTGCCCCCGCTGCCAAGCGCTGCAAGGCAGCGGGGTCGGGCTGGCTGCGGGGTGCGCTTTCGCTCCCGCCGCGCCCGCGCGTGGTTTGTATTTTCAACGCTGCGGGCGCGGCCGCTTCGCTTCGCTCGCGCCCTCCGCATCCCTCACCCGATTAGAGAGGAGTGGTTACATGACTCTAAGTAGTTCGGCAACTATTCTTATATCCGCGTAACTCAGCAACCTCGCAGGTCCACGCCAACCCTCCCGGCTTGATGCGAGGGAAATATTTTCTTACCTTTGCTGCACAATGGCTCTGTAGTTTAATGGATAAAACGAGGGTTTCCGGAGCCCTTGATAGCAGTTCGATTCTGCTCGGAGCCACCCATTCTTTTTATTCCCCGACCGGTATTTATACAGCCGCTCATTGCATCAAATGCTCTTTTACATCCCGTTAACGCTCTCCGAATTTTGAAGTGGGCAATTAAGCTCCTTTACATTTTGACGATGCGTGCCGAATACGTATTGCCTCCGGCATGTACCTGCACCACATACACGCCCGCAGGAAATTCATTTATGTCATACACAGCAACACCGATGTGTGTTGTAGTTTCCTTCACTACCCGACCATCCGGCGCCATAATTTTTACATCGTATTCATATTGAATGTGACGGGGCGGCGCTATCGTAATCAAACCGGGCGAGGGATTAGGATATACTTCCGGTGTTGCACCACCGGTATGATGCTGCAAGCCGGTAATCAAAACAAACAAGGAGTCAGAAAAACTCACGCAACCGTCAGCGCTGGTAACACTCACTTTATACCAGCCGGTTTCGGAAGCAGTGAAAGATTGCCCCGTGGCGCCACTCAGCGGTGAGGCATTTAACCACCACTGGTTGCCTTGTGCCGCAGATGAGGTAAGCGTATTCCCACTCAGGGTAATGTACGGCTTGGGCGGTGAAACATGTATGGTTACCGGCACATGTGCCGGCGGACCCGAACATCCGTTCAGAGTGCAGTGTACAAAGTATGTGCCCGAGAAACTTGCAGAGGGGTTTACAATAGATGGCGTTTGTCCGGTAGCGTAATATCCTCCCGGGCCATACCAGATATAATCTGCATTGGGTACTCCGCTTGCCGTAAACTGCAGTACTTCATTGTCGCAAACGGGTGAATTGGAAGATGCCGCAGGCGCTGCCGGTACGGGCTTTACCTGCATGGTAATGGGGTTTGACGAAACGGTGGCAGGATTGGCACACAATGCCGATGATGTCATTTCACAAACTACCACATCGCCATCCTGAATGTTGGTCACAACGATATTATCGCCCGTACCGGCAATAGTGCCGTTTATTTTCCACGTGTACTGCGGAGCAGCGCCGGGGTGCTGGGCGTTTGCCGTAAATACTACTACATCACCTTCACACACCGCAGTGTTGAAAGTGGATATTGATACCGATGGCTGTACCAGAGGCGAAACAACCGCTACATAAGGGGCTGAGGTAACAACCGTTGGCTGAGCACACTGTGCGTTGCTCGTGAGTTGCAATACAACTGTGTCGCCATCCTGAAAAGCAGAAGTTATGGACGGGGATGATGTACCTGAGGATTGCCCGTTGATAAACCACTGATACTGCGGGGAAGAACCTGCACCTGTAGCGGCGGCTTGTAGCGTTATGGGCTGCCCGGAGCAAACCGGTTGGTTTGAGCCGGTGATACTTACCGATGGCTGAACAATCGGTAATACGTGAATGGTAATGGAGTTAGAACTAACCGTTGCTGCACTTACACACGCCAGCGAACTGGTCATAAAGCACTGCACTACATCGCCATCGTTGAGCGCAGCGCTTAATACGTTGGTGTTGGTTGCGGCAATAGCCCCGTTAACCCTCCACTCGTAAACCGGAGAACTGCCCCCGCCGGTTGACGACAGGGTAAACACCGCATTACTGCCTGCGCATATCGTATCATCAGCAGCCGCGATGTTTATTGTGGGCTGCACTAACGGGTTTACCGTAAATACTAGTGTATTGGAGTAAACTCCCGAAGGCGAAGCACAATTCTCGCTGCTGATAACAAATACCCGCACACTATCCCCATCGCTCGGGTTGCTGAGCGTAAGCGAGGGCGTGTTGCCACCGGTATTGACCCCGTTTACACTCCACTGGTATGCAGGATTGTTACCTCCGCCAAGCACACTGGCTGTAATGGTAACCGATTGCCCGGCACACAACTGCTGTGAGGGGGCGCTGATTTGCACAGCGGGAGTTACAGAGGCAGAGACGCTCATAATTACTTTGTTGGATGTAACCACGGTGGATGTAACACAGGGCTGCGAAACAGTTAATACGCACCAAACACTATCCTGATTGCTGAGCGCATTATCGGTATAAACGGGGCTGTTTGTACCTACGTTGATACCATTCTTTTTCCATTGGTATGAGGGATTGTTGCCTGCATTAGATACGGCAGCCGTAAAGGTAACCTGCGTGCCGGGGCAAATGAGGTTAGCATTTGCACTAATGGAAATGGTGGGCTGTAATAGAGGATTATTGTTCTGTACTGTGGCTTGTGCCGATGCAGTGCATCCGCTTGCATCGGTAACGGTAACCGTATAAGCACCCGCACACACCTGTGTGAGGGAGGGTGCGGTTGCACCGTTTGACCACAGGTAAGTAAACGGAGTATGCGGGCTTTGCACACTCACCGCAAGCGCGCCATCGCAGGTTCCGGAGCAGGAAGCATTCGTCACCTGAGCGCTCGCGCTCAGCTGGCAAGGAACTGTAAAACACACCCGGATACTCCAAGCATTCAAACTCCCGCCATCGGTGTTAAACGTGTCTTTTACTAAGAGTGTCCAGGTGCCCTGCGAAGGACCACCATCCAGTGCAGACAGCGGAGAAAAAGGCCGGTAGTACTGACCGTTAGTAGGCGGGCAGGGAATGGCGCTGTAAGGATTAGCAGCTTCGTCATCAAACTTAATGTTGAAGTTATCCTGGCTGGTGCACACATAGCGCATCAGATGCGAAATGGCGTTGGCTGGTGAACGTAACTCAAAGCGGAGGTCGCTGATGTACGTATGAGTACCCGTAAGGTTCGAAACATCTACATCGCTGATGATGCCGTTATCGGGTACGGTAAGTGTAGAGGTAACTGTAGGTGTGCCACTGGATGAAATGGTCTTGGGCACATCGGTGCTGGTGTAGGTTTTGCAAATGGTGCCCCCGGTGATAAAAGAACGAACTGCTGAAGAGCTGCCTGTACCGCAGGCGTTCAGCGCAAAAACTCTCCAATAGTAAAGGGTAGATGGACTTAACGGCGGAGAACAGGTTATGGATGTGGATGCAGTAGTATCTGTGCGTATGATGTTGCCGAAAGCGCTATCTGTTGCCACTTGCACAATGTATGAGGCGGCTCCCTGGGCAGCGCTCCAGGTAAGTATGCCCCCGGTAGGGAAACCGTTAAAAGCATTGGATGGCGAAGTGAGAGTGGGCGCGCCCGGCAAAATATATGCGTTGAGTTGTAAGGTCAATGTTTTATTGCCTGATGCTGAAACTGCCTGAACCGTAAAAGAGTATGTGCCCGGATTGAGGGCAGAGGTAGTTTGCACGGTAAGCGTGGTATTACCTGCAGGAATAACGGGGTTCGTACTGAAAGAAGCCGTGGCAGCGCCCGGCAGCCCCGTTACACTAAGCGTAACCGGTGAAGTATAGTTGCCTACTTTGCCAATAACAATTGGATAGGTAACAGCTCCTCCCACGCAAACGCTTGCCGTGCTGCTGGTTGTGGAGATGGTGTAATCGTTCTGCGGAGCAGTGATGGTGAAGTTGTTGTTTGAAATGTCGAAAAAGATGTTGTTGCGTCCTTTGACCATTACCCGTGCCTGGGTGGTGGGATTATTGGGAACAGTAATCGTGTGACTGCCGTTATTGGGCACATTGGTGGCAAGTACAATCGGATACGCATAGCCGCCGTTGAGCGAAAGGAAAATATCCACCGCACTGCAATTGACGGGCGAGGCATTCGTGTTTGCAACGTCCCAGGTAATAGTTTGTTGAGTACCCGCCTGCCAGGTGATGCCTGTGGCAGATGGATACGTCACTACAAATGGGCCTGCACCGGAAGTAGTGGTGACAGTGATATTGCTCCGGTCAATACAACTGCCAAGCGGAGCATTATCGCGCACGCTGATTTGAAAGTTCATGGTTCGCGAAACCGAGGGGAGTACTTCCCACGTAGGGTTAGCGTTGGTTACGATACTTTGCAGCCGGGGAAAGTAGCGCGTGGGCGATGTATCGGGCGGATAAGAGCGAAAGTTGGGGCCTCCGGTGTTGGTCGGCTGTGGAGGTTGCGTGCTGCTTTGATTGTCGTACTGCTCCCAACAGTACGTAAGTACATTTGCTGCATCGGGGTCGGAGGCGGTGGCGGTGAGCATAAACGGCGTGCTGATAGGTATGGTATGGCTGCCACCGTTGTTGGTAATGGTGGGGGCACTGTTGTTGAGCGATGACTTGACAGCACAGTTGTTACCACTGCCTGTGGTGATAAATGTGCGTATATCAATGAGTGATTTGACGTGGAAATAATCATCGCTGTTTGTCTGAACATTTTGCGAACCGCAAAGCCCGGAGTAGCCCATGATAGTAGAGCCGCTGCCCGGTTCAAAAGCCGATGAGGACGAAACATTCGGGCTGCAACTCGAAGCTGTGCTGTTAAATGTGTGATTAGCTCCAAACTGATGTCCTATCTCGTGCGATACGTAATCTACATCAAACGGATCGCCCACGGGCGAGGAGTTGCAGGTGACCCCTCGGGCTTTGTTGCTGTTACTGCACACAACCCCTAACCCTGCCAAACCTCCGGCGTTAGTGCCAAATACATGCCCGATATCGTAGTTGGCGCTGCCAATTACATTGGTAAGGTTGGTTTGATTTTCGCCAATCATAGCGCTGGGGTTGCCGTTGGTGTAGGGGTCGGTAGAGGCATTAGTATAAATGATGGAGTTATTGTTGGCGATGATGTTCATGCGCACGGCGGCTTCGCGTTCATATATTCCGTTTACACGGTTCATGGTGGTAACCTGCGCTGCCAGCGCTTGTGACACGGTGCCTCCGTGAAAAGCCGTGTACTCACCGGTGGCAGCTATGGCAATGCGGTATGTGCGCTTTTGACAATCGCCTATGAGTATTTTGTGCTTGGATGAAGGTGCGGTTCCAGGTGCGCTTTCTGCGGTCATGTTTGCCCCCTCATTACTATCCTGAACATGGCACACTAATTTTTTATCGGTTACGAAGTGTTTTTTGTCATACACAATGTACGATGATGTATTGCCGCGGCAGTATGGGTCAATAAAGTAAGCGCCATAAGCAGAGAGTATCAAGGCATGAAAGCCCTGTGGGGTAATATCAAAACGAAGCGTGGCGCTGGGATCGCTGATACCGTAGCCGGCGTAGGTTTTTATTTCGGGGAATTTTACTGCCAGCCCCTTTTCCATAATGGGCGACTCGTAAACAGCAAACACCTGTGCGGTGCCATCGGGCATAGGGAACGAGAGCTTGAGGTTTGTGGGCGTAAGCCCGGAGTTACTCTCCAAAGGGGCAGATGCGAGTAGTTTGATTAACTGTTGTAAGTTGATGGCTGCTACACGGTACTGCTGCGGGATGATGAGGCGCGCTCCGGTGTGTACTACCTCTTGTTCGGGCTGCCAGCGCCACCATTTTGTTTTGGGCGATGATGTGTTTTTGGCGTTGCTGTTTTTGATAGGTGTAGCGGATGCTGTAAACCATAAGGTTAACATTCCGAGAACGAATACAATTCTCATACCTTGCAATACAACAACTAAAATAACATAGAGTTGAAAATTATGCAAGCGGGGAATAAACACTGTACTACTGCACAACTACCCGCTTAGTTGCAACTGTTTGGTTTTGGTACATGAACCTACTTAATTTGTACGACTTCAACTCCAATAAACGTTAATATATTGAATTTCAAAGGCATATCAATATGAAGGTCTGCAGTATAATAAAAAAATAAAATGTATTAGTTTAGATTTCATCTGACAGTAGGGTTGTAAATTTGAGTTTTAAATTAAATTCCATAACACCATAAACTGTCAAAAATGAACACCGAAACAAAGCTAATCAAAACAAAAGTAGGACTGCTAAAATGAGCAGAACAATTAGGCAACGTATCCCAAGCATGCAAAGTGATGGGTTATAGCCGCGATAGTTTCTATCGCATCAAACAGATGTATGAATGGGGCAGAGAGATGGCCCTGCGGGAAGTAAGCCGAAAGAAGCCCAACTTGAAAAACAGAATCGAAGAGCACATAGAGCGAGCCGTGGTACAAATGGCCTTTGATAAGGCCGGCTTTGGGGCAGCTTCGCGTATCAAACGAATTGAAAAAGAAAGGGATATTTATTTCTCCTTGAGGGGTACGTTGCGTATGGTTACGGCATGACCTGGAGACTTTCGCCAAGTGCCTCAAAGCGCTGGAGGCGAAAGTCGCCCAAGAAGGCGGTATCCTCACCGAAGCCCAACTGATAGCCCTGGAAAGTAAGAAAGAGAAGCAAGAGGCACAAGGCGAAATCGAAACGGAACATCCGGGCTATCTAGGCGCACAGGGCACCTACTACGTAGGCAACATCAAAGGCTTAGGCAGAATTTATCAGCAAACCTTCCTTGACACTTATACCAAGGTGGCTTTTGCCAAACTGTATGATCGCAAGAACGCCATCACGGCAGCCGATTTCCTCAATGATAAAGTGTTACCTTTCTTTGAAGAACATCAAATACCGCTGTTGCGCATATTGACCGATAGAGGTACCGAATATTGTGGTAAGCCCGAATATCATGAGTATGAACTCTATTTAGCTTTAGAAGCCATAGAACACTCCAAAACAAAGGCCCGAAGCCCGCAGACCAATGGCATCTGTGAACGATTCCACCGTACCATTCAGAACGAGTTTTATGCCGTTGCCTTTCGCAGAAAAATGTATCATTCCATA
>JANWXI010000060.1 GCA_025057415.1 Chitinophagales bacterium | reverse complement strand
CTTTGTTGAAGAAAGTGAAAAGTACAGGCGCCTGCAACTTAAATTAGCAAAGTTAGACGCCCTGTATTTTCCGGTGATGACTTTTCTGGTAGGTGTCAGTATTGTGATTGTAATATGGATAGGTGGAATACAGGTGGGCATAGGAAACACCCAAATCGGTACGCTCACTTCATTTTTGGCTTACGTAAATATGTTAATGTGGCCCGTTAGTTCATTGGGTTGGACAGCTTCTTTGATACAACGCGCTGCTGCCTCACAAAAGCGCATCAATGAATTTTTAAATACAAAACCTGCTATCATAGATAGTGGAGTACTATCAACAAGGTTTGCTGGGGATATTGTATTTGATAATGTATCTTTTACATACCCCGATACCGGAATAGTGGCGTTGCGCTCTGTAAGTTTTCACATACGTGCAGGGCAGAAAGTAGCCATCATTGGTAAAACCGGCTCGGGCAAAAGTACTATTGCCGACTTACTGCTGCGGCTGTACGATGTTACCTCGGGTGAAATTCGCATCGATGGTAAGCCCATCAGTCATTACACACTGGGGGCTCTACGCAGCCAGATTGGATACGTGCCCCAGGATGTATTTCTATTCTCTGAAACAATTGCCGGTAACATCTCCTTTGGTGTGCCGTTTGCTTCAGATGAACTTATTCATGCGAGTGCCAGAATAGCATCGGTGGACAGTGAGGTGGAGAGATTTCCGAGCCGGTACGAAACCATAGTGGGCGAGCGGGGTGTGACTCTCTCGGGCGGACAAAAACAACGCATCAGCATTGCACGCGCTCTCATTAAAGATCCGCGTATTTTGATTTTAGACGACTCGCTCAGCGCGGTGGACGCAGCTACCGAAAAGCAAATACAAAACAATCTGAACCAGGCGTTACAAAACCGAACAACCATTATCATTTCTCATCGCATTTTCTCGCTAATCCATTTTGATCAGATTTTTGTGCTGGAAAACGGTAATATATCCGAAAGGGGTACACATGAAGAACTATTAGCATTTGATGGTATTTATGCCTCGGTTTACCGTAAACAACTTCAGGAGCCGGAGGCATCTCTGCCTTAACATGCTGAACTGATCAATCTTCGTTACGGAAATTCCTATAATCATTCTGGTGAGTACAAACTTATCTTGGGGAGGCAACTTAAATCGGGGCACAGGGTATTACCTCTTAACTTTCAGGATACAAAAACGCATACACGAATTATGACAAAATTTTGACAAATGTTTTATGTAAAGTACTGTCATGGCAGCATTATACTATAAATAAAAGCCATGAAAACCGATTATCTGCAAACTCCGATGCTGGACATCATTTTTGAAAACCGTAACAAGGCGTACGGGGCGTATGTTTTGCGGAGTCAGTATGACCAGAACCTTCGGGTATCTTGTGTCATTACGCTTACCACGGTTATCTCTCTGCTTGTAGTACACTTCACCATGCAGCATTTTAAAAAACTGCCCACAGGTGAAAAGGCGACAGTTTTAATGATTAGTGATGTAATACTACCCAAAGAGGCGCCACAGCCAAAACCCATACAACCCAAAATGCAGGAGCAGCCAAAGGGTAAACAAACCGTTAAAAACACAGAAATGCGTGTAACAACTGACGAAAATCGCATTCAGGTTGATACACTTCCCCCCAGAGAATTATTGACGCAGGTAGATCCGGGTTTGACTACCAATATGAACACAGATTTTACCAGCTCAATGGGCGTGGAAGGAGGCAGCGTTCAAGGTGCTACCCCGGAACTCATTGCAGCAAATTTAAACAACAGTAATAAGATACATGATATCGTATCGCAAATGCCGGTTTTTGTAGGTGGCGAGGAAGGACTGATGAATTTTTTACGCAAACACACCAAATACCCTGCATTTGAACAAGAAGCCGGCATTGAGGGCAAGGCAATTATACGGTTTGTGGTTAACGCTGATGGTACGGTCTCGGACCCCGAAGTATTGCGTGCCGATAGTCCAGGTTTTGGCAAAGAAGGGGTACGGGTAGTAAAGATGCTGCCCTGCTTTCAGCCCGGCAAACAAAACGGGGAGCCGGTGAGGGTGTATTACGTACTGCCGTTTACGTTCAGGTTATATTAAAAAATAATAGCAAACCAAACATACGGGTAGTGTTAAGGCGCGTCTTCATATCTTTGTGCAGATGAAGAATGTATTGCGGCCTTGGGAAAATGATATCCGGTACCGCACCAGTCGTAGCGGCGGCAAAGGAGGGCAGCATGTAAATAAGGCAGAAACCCGTGTGGAGTTGATATTTTCGGTGCGCAATTCAGTTTTGTTAACCGATGAAGAGAAATGCAGGGTTTATCAAAAACTCGCTTCGTATATCAACGCGCGCGGGGAGTTGATTCTCACATGCGATAACCACCGTTCTCAGGTGCAAAACAAAGAAGAAGTAACACGCCGTTTTATAGATAAAATCTGCCAGGCGCTAAAAGTTCCTAAAAAGCGCATCGCTACCACAGCGCCATTAGCTGTGAAAGTTAAGATACGCACAGCTAAAAAACGACACAGCGAAAAAAAACAAATGCGCAGCAAACGCACCCGCGATTATTTATCGTAAGTTTACGGCATGTCATGGGAGGGTTACATCAAAGGTTTTCGCTACTACCTGCAACTGGAAAAAGGGCTGAGTGAAAACAGCATACAGGCATACCTGCGCGATGTAACGAAACTATCGCGTTTCATTTCCGAAACAACCCTTGTCAGCTCTCCCACACAGGTTACTGCCGACCATCTGCGGGCGTTTATCAAAGCGTTACACGATGTTGGCTTAGATGCGCACACACAGGCGCGGATCATATCGGGCATCAAGGCATTTTACAAATACCTGATGGCAGAGGAAATATTGCGGGATAATCCGGCAGAGCTTCTGGATACGCCCCGCCTTTCGCGCAAATTGCCCGATACTCTCTCGTTTGAGGAAGTAAATTCCTTGTTGCAAAGTATAGATTTGAGTGCGCCTGAAGGCACCCGTAATCGCGCTATACTGGAAACACTATACGGCTGCGGACTTCGGGTAAGTGAATTAACCGCCTTACGAATATCTCATTTGCATTTGGATTCCGGTTTTGTGCGCGTTATCGGCAAAGGAAACAAAGAACGACTTGTGCCGATAGGAGAGGAAGCAGCAAAACACATTAAAAATTATTTGCAATATGTGAGGCCCGCCGTACCGGTTAAGCGCGGAGAGGAAGATATAGTTTTCCTGAACCGCCTGGGCAGACGCCTCAGCCGTGTAATGGTATTTTACATTATCAAATCCTGTGCGAAAGTTGCCGGCATCCGTAAAACTATTTCACCTCACACCTTGCGGCACTCGTTTGCCACACACCTTGTGGAAGGTGGTGCCGACCTGAGGGCCGTGCAGGAGATGCTCGGCCATGCCAGTATAACCACAACGGAAATTTATACACACCTCGACAGGGAATACCTGCGGCAAACCATCATGCAGTACCACCCGCGATACAAAGGAGGCACATACGGTAAGTAATTAGTTCCAGTCCACCTCCTCATCGTCACTGATAGCCGGTTTGCCGGTTTCAGGCGTATTGCCCACATCGGGGCTTTCTGAGCGCGGAGGTTGCTTTTTACGCGGTGCAGAGTCGCGCTCATCATTGCCTCTAGCGGGACGCTCGCTATCGTAGTCGTAATCGGGCATCAGCTCGGTTTTGATGTAATTGATGGCCTCGTTAAGCGCTTCCAGAAACTTTTTAAAATCTTCCTTATACAAAAAGATTTTATGGCTCTCGTAACCATCGCTGTCAAACTTCTTTTTGCTCTCGGTGATGGTTAGAAAGTAATCGTTCTGCCGCGTACTGCGAACATCAAAAAAATACGTACGGCGCTTGCCCGCTTTCAACCTGCGGCTGTAGTAGCCGCTGTACTTGCTTCCTTGGTTATTCTCCACGTTTCAGTTTTTTTTAAATCTCGATGAAACAATCCTCTTAAATTTAAAACGCTAATAAAGCAATTTTTTTTCTGATTCAAATAACATAGGGAAAGCAGTAATGTAATTACCCCGGAGATATTACACATGCTTAAAATATCCGGATTATCTGGTAGGAGTTTTGTGATAAGTAAGTATCGAAGAGTCAGAACAAAAGTTAGCGATTATGAGCTTATTGGTATGTGGTTGTATGCGGGGCGAGCGCCCCGAGACATCCGTCTATAACGTTATATTTATTCATCATACATATCACCATGGTAACACCTACTCACGCTTGCCGCTACGCACAAAACAAGAGCAGCCGGGGCGCATGGTTGGGTGAGGGATGCGGAGGGCGCGAGCGAAGCGAAGAGGCCGCGTCCGCTCCTTTTAAAAACAAACTACGCGCGGGCGCGGCGGGAGCGACAGCGTACCCCGTAGCCAGCCCGACCCCGCAGCGGAGCGATGCTTTGCGGAGCGAAGCTGCGGGGGCACCCCATAATAAAAAATGATTGATGTTGTCGTTTAATTTCTGAGAATAATCTACTTTCTTGATGTACTCCGATTGTATCAGGAGAGTTTTAGAAATTATATGCCTGGACGCTTGTTAAAGGCTTAAGTCGACAAATTATTTAGTTTTAACGCAGTGCGTTTGCGCAGTTGGTGTTAACAGAGGGTGTTTTCGTGCCTGTTTTAATACCATAATTTCTGTTGTAAATTTCTCACCTATGTACGATAATATGCTGTCTCATAATTCTATAAGATGTATCAAACCCCAAGGCATTGGGTGATTTGTTTTTTTACTTTTACACAACTACGATAAAATATTGAGATTTTTACCGTAAAACTTACTGTTAAAATTTCAATTATTAACGTATTTGACATGTTATTATGCATTCGTTGACATACGCGTGATTTCGTATTACTTTTACAAATACTACTTTCGCTGCATGGTTGTTATCTACGGTAAGAATACCAACGAAAAAACCGCCCCTCACTCCTTTGAACTTTTGCTATGCCTTACCAAGCGAGGAATTACTTATATGGTGGAGGAGAGGTTCGCTCAAATGTTGCAACCCTTTGCTCCATCCGGCATTTCATTACCCACCTTTCAGCGATATGCCGATGTGGTGCACGATACCGATGTAGTACTTAGTTTGGGTGGCGATGGCACTATTCTGGACGCGGTGGTAATGGTAAAACACTATCAGACCCCTATTTTGGGTATCAATTTCGGAAGATTGGGCTTTTTGGCAAGTTTGGGCAAAGAGCAAATAGAAGCTGCCGTAGATGCCATTGAGCGCAGGTCGTATCTCATTGATAAACGCAGTTTGATTGAGTTGCAAACCAATAAGCCATTGTTTGAAGATAACTTTGCGCTAAACGATATGACCATTCAGCGGCAGAACCAAAGCAGCATGATTACCGTAAATGCTTACCTGAACGGTGAAATGCTCAATACGTACTGGGCTGACGGATTGATTGTAGCCACCCCTACGGGCAGCACAGGGTACTCGCTCAGTTGCGGCGGGCCTATTATTTATCCTACTTCCGGCAATTTTGTAATTACACCCGTGGCGCCCCACAATCTGAATGTGCGCCCCATGGTAGTGAGTGATGAGGTGGTGCTCTCCTTTGAAGTTACCGGACGCGGCAACAGTTTTTTATGTACCCTCGATACCCGAGCCAAAGCGATTGACTCTACTTATCAGCTTGCAGTGCGCAAAGCATCTTTTCACGCCAACATCATTCGCCTTACCGACCAGAGTTTCCTCACCGCGCTCAAGTCAAAACTCAACTGGGGAAGCGACCAGCGCAACTAATCACCGCCCCGCCTGCCAAAACCAAAATCAATCCGGTAGTAAAATATGGGTAAAAACCCCAACTGATAAACTTCGCGCGGAGGTTGGTCAGGACCTACATATTGAACACGCAGAATGTTTTTATACATCAGCACGTTTACCAAATCAATACCCACTTCATGTGTTACTTTGCGAGTGTCGCACCGGTAGTTGAGTTTTATATCAAACCTGAAATAAGGCCTGAACTGCAAACTGTTGCGCAGCGAGTCAATAATCACGGGTTCATCGCTGAGTTTGGATAATGTCGTGTCGAAAGGTGAGTAGCGCTGCCCTCCTCCAAAAGTAATTTTGCCGCCCAGCCCAAATGTGTTAACGCGTTTTTTACCCCATTTAAACTCTTTGGTGCCGAGAGCGTTTAGAATATACTGTCCGTTGAAATTGCTGTGATACCAGCGACCATCACTGCCCCGCAGGCGCGAATCAAACACCGAAGCGGTGAACATAAAGAACCAATTTCGTGTGAAAAATTTTTCTAATGTAAATTCTACTCCTGCATTTCGCCCCGTACCCTTATTAACCAATTTACCCGGGAAAAAACGGTCAAATCCCGTGCCCTCGTTCAGCATATTATAGGATGAGGGAAATGTGTCCACCGGTATGCCCCACAAAAACTGAAAGTAGGTTTCTGTTTTAATGCGGATGTCTTTTTTGAAAAATACATCATATCCCAATACGGCATGCATACTGCGTGTAAAATCGATGCCCATGTTGTAGCGAATACCCTCGTTGCGTTGCATAAAGTACTGATAAACCGGATGTATCTGGGAATGTAACCCGTAACCAAATCCCAGCGACTGGTTGGGCTTAAACTGCCATCGCAACGAAAAACGCGGCTCTATGCTGTACGAATTGCTGAGTGTAAAATACTGCCCGTGTACTCCGAGCACAGAACTGAGTTTTTCGTTAATCGCGTATTTCCATTGCACAAAGGGCTGCAGCAACAGATGCACGCCGGATGTGGTGTTGAGGCGCGTTACCCAGCGGAATTCTGTGACCGAGGGATTGAATGTTGGCTCCTGCAATATGCTGTCCACAAAAAATGGCTGAAACAGCTCAGTGGTGATGCCGTAGCGCAAAACGGAGCGGGTGTTGATTTTATTGTTGCGCAGATAGGCCAATGTATATCGGGTGTTGATGAAATAGTACGCCAGTTTCGGATAAATGCTGTCCAATACAAAATCTCCGCTTTGCGGGTCCACGTGCCGCACAACTCTGTAAAAATTGTTACGGTTAAATTGCGTGCTGATGGCAAGGGATGTTTTGGAATATTCATGGCTATTCACCTGATGAGTATAAGTAGCGCCCAGCATACCCACGCCCGCTTTAAAATATTCGTCCATATCTTGTGTGGCATATATATCGCGCTCTTCGGGGCGCAGTTTGTTGCTGGTAATGAAATTGATGTAGCTGTATCCGCCAATGCCAAATACCGACAGGTTATCACCGTTGCGCATCGGAAAGTTAAACTTGAACTGTAAATCCTGATAATAGGGGATGGCTTCAGTACCTATATCAACTCCCATGCGCACCAGCGCTTCCAGTGTTGCATAGCGATAATTGAATATGTAAGAAGATTTCGTTTTTCTGTTCAGCGGGCCCTCTCCAAAGGCCTCTAAACCAAACAACCCTGCTTGTGCGGTAAACTCATGGCGGCGGTTGTTGCCACTCTTTAGGCGTATATCAAATACTCCTGCAATCGCATTACCAAACTCGGCAGGAAATGCCCCCGTAAGGAAGTCGCTGTTGCTCAGCATACGGCTGGTGAGGATATTTACACTACCGCCGGTGGTGCCGGCCACAGCGAAGTGGTTCGGGTTAGGTACTACCACATTTTCAATCCGGTACAATACGCCAAAGGGGGAGTTGCCGCGAATCACTAAATCATTGCGCGAGTCATCGGTGCCACTCACACCGGCAAAGTTTGATGCCATGCGCGCAGGGTCTCCCCGGCTCCCGGCGTAACGCTCGGTTTCCTCTATAGTAAATGCCCTGGCGCTGAGTACCGCCATTTCATTGATGGTTTCACCCCGCCGTGCGCCCGTTACAACTATCTCTTTTATCGTTTCAGCGCTGCTTTCCATTTCAATGTTCAATACGGTTTGTTTGGCAGCGGTAACCGTTACATTGGGAATAAAAACACGTTTGTAGCCCACCAACGATACAGCTACATCTATCCGCCCCACCGGCACAGACGCGATTGAATATTGACCTGCCGCATCTGTAATGCTGCTGCCTTTTACCGCTGAATCCTTCAGCGCCAGCACAACGGCTCCCTCTAGCGGTAAATTACTCTCCTTATCAGTAATCACGCCGCGCAGCGTTTGAGTCACCTGCTGAGCTGCGGCGTTAGGTACACACCACAAAAATCCGGATAATAAGGCAAACGAAACGTGTAATACTTTAAGGTGAAGTTTAGCAAAATGAATACTTAAATATTTAAAATATATTATATGTATAATTTGGTACATGTTTTACCGGCTCTCGTTGTGTGGCAAATCAAAAACTATTTTCTGAATGGGCGCTGAACAAATCCGGCTGGGTGGATGATTGTTTCATATTTAATGCGCTGTCCCGCGCTTTTTCAAACAGGGAAAAATCCAGCGGGGGCATACCTTCGGGCGGCAGGTATCTGCGGCGCGCCAGCTCCATCTGGCGGTGAATGAGCGTTGCCCACTCGCCTTCGCCTTTCATCCGTCTTCCATACATTGTATCGTTCACCTTACCTCCATGCATGCTTTTGATTCGGTTGAGCACTTTGTCGGCACGATCCGGAAAGTTTTTACGCAGCCAGTCCTCAAACAACATACCGTTGTGCCCGTTGAGGCGCACTACAATGTAACTAACTTGTTTAGCGCCCCGTGTAGCTACTGTCTTTACAAGTTCAAGTATCTCATCATCATTGATGGCGGGTATTATAGGCGCCATGTTGATATTAACCGGAACATCCGCAGCGGAAAGTTCTTCTAAAGCACGCAACACCGCCCGCACACTGCTGGTGCGCGGTTCCATGATGCTTTTTACAGATTGCCGTAACGTTGTTAAACTCAGGGTAACCCAAACCAAATTTTGTTGCGCCAACTCAGCCAGTATGTCCAGGTCGCGCAGTACCAAAGCATTTTTTGTAATGAGCGATACAGGATGCTTCAGCTCAGCAAAAACCATTAAGCACTGCCGTGTAATTTTTAATGAACGCTCAGCGGGTTGATAGATATCCGTATTGCCGGCAAGATTTATTACCTGAGGTTTCCACTTTTTGTGCAGGAGAGCTTTTCGCAGCAGTTCGGGGGCGTTTCGTTTAATCAGGATTATTTGCTCAAAATCTTTGCCGGCGCTGTACCCCCAATATTCGTGCGTGTTGCGGGCATAGCAGTAAATGCATCCATGCTCACAACCCTGATACGGGTTCATACTCCAACTGAATCCCAGGTCGGGGCTGTTTACTTTGTTGAGTATGGTCTTAGGAAAAACCTCCACCAGCCGGGTGCGCGGGTTGTGCGTAAGTAATTCGCGCCGCTCTTCATCGGTGGCTAAATCATCCGTGTACAATGTAAGTGACTGAGCCAAATACCGGTTTGGCGGATTTAGCTGTGCACCGCGGCCCCGAATGTAATTCTCGTGCTTCATCCTCATCAAAAATACCACAACAGGCAAATGCCGGAAGTGTTGCTTTAAAGTGTTTTGCACATGCCGTCAACACGCGTGGGCAGCCGGTATATACTCCAAATCGCATAATCAATCTGTTTCATTCAAACCAGCAAAATTGAGTCAGGCACAAAAACACCCCTCATAAATACCGCACAATACCAGGTTAGTTTTCACATCCGGGAGGGAATGATGAATTGTGTTTTACTTTAATATCAAGACGAGGAGTTTTATTGTTATGGGGTGCCCCCGCTGCCAAGCGTTGCAAGGCAGCGGGGTCGGGCTTGCTACGGGGTGCGCATTCGCTCCCGTGCTCCACTACGTTACGCACCGCTCCCTATGGTCGCGCCCTACGCATCCCTCACCCGGCTACCGCGCGTAATCAGTTCATCATCTACATAGTGTTAACGCAACTACAAGAGTATCGCTGTATAGTGTATTGCAGATGCCGTTAACACCCGTGGTCAACCGGTATGCCTTTTTGAAATACATAATCAACCTGTTTCATTCATATCCACAGGATTATACATGAGGAGATAAAGAATGAAGGATAGCGGTGGCAGCTTGTAGCCGGTAATAACCGGCGGCTGATTTATCAATATTTTTTGATATAAGAGTCATCATCCACCACGGCGCGAAACTCCATCAGGCGGCGGCGCACGCTGCTGTCAATTTGCTTATCGCCATAGCGGATAATAAAACCACCAATGATTGACTCATCTACTTCCTCGGTTACATCCAGTAATTCTAAGTTTTCTTTTTTCTTCAACCCATCCATTAATTTTTGCACCACGGCGGTATCTAATTTGATGGCGGTTGTAATTTTAACCTTCGTGATATGTTTAATGACATTGTATTGTTCAATGAAAGAATTTGCAATGTCGTGCAGATATGCCTCCCGTCCTTTTTTGATAAGCAGGGTTACGAAGCGGTAAACAATTTCCGATATTTTGTCTTTAAAAAGACGGTCGAAAATTGCCTGCTTTTTATCGCTGTGGATGATAGGGCTGCGGAAGAGTGCTCTGAACTCCCGGCTATTTTCAAAGGCGGTATCTAATGTAATTATATCCTGGTGTACAGCATCCAAGCTACCCTTTTCCTGGGCTAATTCAATCAGCGACTTGGCATATCGGCTGGCAATGCGGTACGCACTCATGGTGTTCAGGTTTTAAGTATGAAACATTCAGAATTCATCCTATAAAAGAATATGTAAAAGTAAATCAGTTGAGTTTGGCTTCTTTGGCGAGTTGGTTAATGTACTCTACGTGCTCGGCATGGCCCTTAAGCTCTTTGCGGATTATTTTTTCGGCAATATCCAAAGCCATCATGCCCGCAGTATTTTTAACCTCAACAATGGCAGCCATTTTTTGAATTTCGATTTCGCGCATGGCTTGCTTAAGTTTTTCTTCGGCTTCTTTTTGTGCGCGTGCTACAATATCGGCTTTTATTTTCTCAGCCGCCTCGCGTGCCTCGCGCAGTATTTCGTTGCGTTCCTCTTTGGCTTGATTGAGCAATTCTTCGTTTTTGGCCACTAGTTGGCTCATTTCTGCACGGGCTTTTTCTGCCTGTCGGAGCGACTCCTCAATGCTTTTTTCTCGTTCTTTAAGTGCTGAAAGAATTGGTTTCCAAGCGAATTTGCTTAACAAGAAAAACAGAATCAAAAATCCTAAGGTCATCCAAAAGACGAGACCAAAATCCGGGGTTAGTAACTTGGCTCCCATGCTATGATATATTTAATTTTTAATATTTTTAAAATAGGGCTGCGCCGCCAATCGCATTGCAGCCCCGGAAAATTCCGGTGGCGCTATTTCATCAGCACCACCATAATACCTACGAGGATTGCTACAATTGCAGCGCCCTCTACCAGAGCAGCCGTGAGGATCATGTTAGCACGGATATCGTTTACGGCCTCAGGTTGGCGGGCAATTGATTCCAAAGCCCCCTTGCCGATTTGCCCGATACCCACTCCGGCACCAAGAGCAGCTAATCCTGCTCCAATGCCAGCTAATCCATAACCCGTTACATCAACTGTCTGAAGAAAAATAGGGTCAATCATGGTAATTGGGTTTTTAGTGAATAAAAAAAATTTTGAATTAATGGTGACTATCATCATGATGGCTATCTTCAATAGCACTGCCAAAATATATTGCGCTTAATAATGTAAATACATACGCCTGAAGGAATGCTACTAACAGCTCCAGCAAACTCATAAAAATGACAAGTAACATACTGAAAACAGAAATGCCAAAACCGGCTACAGTACCCCATGTGTAGTAAAAAACGAATATCAATGATATAAAAGATAAAATTACAATATGACCAGCTGTAATGTTGGCAAACAAACGCATCATCAATACAAACGGACGAATAAAAAAGCCGAGAATCTCTACAGGCGTTAGGATAAGCAACACTGGTTTAGGTACACCGGGCATTGCCAAAATATGTTGCCAATAGTGCTTATTGGCCGTTATCATAACAATGATGAGTACAATGGCTGCCAAAGTAAATGTTATGGAAATATTGCCCGTAACATTTGCTCCGCCCGGAAAAAATGGTATCAACCCCAACAGATTGTTAATGAGGATAAAGAAAAACACCGTAAGAAGAAAAGGCATGTATTTTTCATACTTCTTTTTGCCGATGTTTGGTATGGCTATGTTATCCTGAATAAATAAAATGATAGGTTCTAAGAGTGATTGGAAACCGGAAGGGGCGCGGCTGGGTTCTTTTTTATAACGGTTAGCCACAGGTATAAAAATAGCAAGAAGTAATACAATGCTGATGAATAGCGCCAGAACGTTTTTGGTGATAGAAAAATCTTTGATGCTGGCGGTAACTTCGGGCAATTCATTTCCTTGCTCATCAACGGCTATTACACGCTCATCTTTGAGGCGGTAATTATAGTACTTACCTTTAACTGTGGCATGACCATGTTCAAATTTGCCCGAACTGAAAATTTCAAAACCTTTATCAGTATGTAAAATCACAGGTAGTGGTATGGATGCATGCCCTGCAAGATGCCAACTATGAGCGTCCAGTATATGTTCCAAAATAATTCTGCCCGGGTCAAATTTTTCGTGTGTAGAAGAATGGTTGTGGTCAGTTTGGTGGGCAGTGGCGCTTTCAGCTTGATTGGTAGAAGCTGATGAGGTATTATCCTTATGATGCTCAGCAAATGAGGGAATTGCTGTGGATATAATCAACAAACTAATAATCAGGAGTTTACGCATCAATGTTAGACTGGGTAGCCGCATTTTTTTGCAAAAAAGCGGTGCAAACATAGAATAATCGCTTAAATAGTAAAGAAAGTGCTGTGGGTAAGTGTGAAATATTGTTTTTAAGCACTGATGTTTTTCCACAAGTCAAATTACGGATACGTTGCGGTAAGCATGGATGATTGCCTAATTTTACGCCTGATGTATGCCATTGTTGACGTAGAAACCACCGGCGGCAGGCCCTCAACCGACCGCATTGTCGAAATTGCTATCGTGGTCTATGATGGGGAGCAAATACTGGAAAAATTCAGCACCTTGGTAAATCCTAAACGCCCTATTGACAGTTACGTTACAAAACTCACGGGTATAACCGATGAAATGGTAAAAAAATCACCCACTTTTGAGGACATACACGCCAAAATACTGGAGCTAACCCACGAGCGAATATTTGTCGCCCACAACGTTAAGTTCGATTTTGGCATGCTCCGGCAGGAATTCAGGCGCATAGGAATTGACTATAACCGCCGGCAGATAGATACGGTAAATCTGGCGCGTAAGCTATTGCCCGGTTTCTCCTCATATAGTTTGGGGAACATTTGCTCTAGTATCGGCATTGATATTCACAACCGTCATCGCGCACTGGGCGATGCAGAAGCCACCGCCCGGCTCCTGAGCGTAATGCTTGCGAAAAACAACGCTTCCAAATACATCGAAATTGAGTTAAATCAGGGCATAGATATTGATTTGCTCCCCCCATACCTCAGCAAAGCCGAGATTGAAAAACTACCTGAAGACCCGGGAGTATATTACTTCCGGGATGAAGTGGGTAGGGTGCTTTTTGTAGAGGGCGTAAAAAACATACGCCGTAAGGTTATTCAATATTTCAGTGCCCCCCCCGATGATTCTCCTGCCAAAAGGCGGCTTTTTGAGTTGATACGTACAATAGATTATGAATTGACCGGCAATGAACTCGTTGCACGCCTCGTAGCTCACCGAAGCGCCCTGGTCTATTCACCGGAGTTTAATAAGCGCGTTACGGTGCCACCGGTTACGCATGGAATATTTTTAAAATATGATGAGCATGGACTGGCCCGCCTTACAGTAAGTGCGCTGGATGAAGGTGAGGGTAAACAGATGCTGCGTTTCACCTCAAGGGCGGCTGCGCATAAACTACTCGCCAAAATCAACCGTGAAACGGGCTTGCGCGGCTGGGGTAAAATACTGGATAAATTACGCAAAGATGGCAAGGCCCCCGATAAAAAACTTATTGCAGGTCATAATAAAATAATTGAGAACGCTATTGGGAGGTATGTGTATCGCCAACCCGATTTTTTCATTGTTTTACAGGGTATTCACCCTGATAGTTTATGTGCCGTTTATATTGAAAACAATCAATACCGCGGCTACGGCTACTTTGACCCTGAGCTTACCCCTGCCACACCCGAAAACCTCCGCGAAATCATTAAGCCCGATGAAGATGATGCAGAGGTGCAGAAGATTATCCGTAATTACCTGCGTAAATCCAAAAACGTTAAGATTATCAAATGTTGATAGTACATCTTCTCTCTAACAACCCATAAAGAAGCAGCCACACATAGACACCATTTATTACTGTTTTATGAAAAAGTGTTTATTTATAGACCGCGACGGCACACTCATTCTGGAGACCGATGATTTCAAAATTGAAAAGTTTCACAAGTTGGTGTTTTATCCGGAGGTATTTTACTGGCTTGGTAAAATAGCTCGTGAAACTGACTTTGAACTGGTAATGGTTACTAACCAGGACGGTCTTGGCACCCCCGACTTTCCGGAGCGCGATTTTTTTGAAGTACATGACTTTATAATGCGAACGTTTGCCGGCGAGGGTATAAGATTTGCATCTGTGCACATTGACCGTTCGTACCCCCACGAGAATCTACCCACCCGCAAACCCGGTACGGGCATGCTTACGCAGTATTTTTCTCCTGAATATGATTTGAAAAATTCGTTTGTTATCGGAGACCGTATAACGGATGTGATGTTGGCAAAAAATCTCGGGTGCCGTTGCGTGTGGCTCAATGACGGTCGTAACCTGGGCGCCGGGGAGGTGGGAAATGAAAACGAAAAAACGCTCCAGGAATACATTGCCCTTGAAACCCGCTCCTGGCAAAAGGTGTATGAATTTTTGAGTGTAAAGGGTAAAAGTAATTAGGATATTATTTTTTTGATATTAGTGGTATGTGTGGAGATTGTAGTATAATTAAAGGCGCTGTAACTAGACGGTAAAAAAGCAGGATAGAAACAGAAAAGCCCGCTGATAAGCGGGCTTGTAATATGGTAAGGATATTACTCTATTTGGATGGCTCCTGAAGTTTTTTAATGATGTCGTTTTTCTTCAGGTTGTATATTTTAAAAAGATCTTCGCCAAGAATATTTTGCAAGTTCGCTTCTATGTGACGCGTGTTGCGAAGTACAATCATTTCGACCATTTTCGGGTCTTTGTTTTGCTCCATAGCGTAGAGTTCCTGTTGGCTTTTTGCGCTGTTAAAAAGTAATTCCTGAACGGCTTTGTATTGGTCAGCGTTCAGCTTTAAATCACTCTGCAAAACACGCAGCACTTTTTCAGCATCTGCGCGGGAGGTAAATTTGTACAACGGGTAGTTCTCCTGAGCCATTAGCAAGGCGCTAGAAGCAATGATTGTAAAAAGGAGTGTAGTTAGTTTTTTCATGTGTTACGAACTTTTTTGATAATACGAAGATAACAAAAATAAGTTTTTCAACTAATTAATTAGACGAACTTTATGCACAATGGGTTGTTTTTTAACGTAATTTTTGGTGATTTAATTATCAGTACGGTAAATGCATCCATACCTAATAATTAAATATTTACACTGAAATGCCCGGTAAACCCATTGCGATATTTTGGTTCAGACGCGATTTACGGTTGGATGACAACGCCGGTCTTTACCACGCCTTGCGCTCCGGCTTGCCCGTGCTCCCCATATTCATTTTTGACACAGATATTTTAGATAAGCTGGAAGATAAAACCGACAAAAGAGTACTTTTTATTCACCGCGAGATTTGCCACCTACGCGATGAGTTAGTCAAACTAGGATCAACCCTGCGGGTTTATTATGGCAAACCTATTGAGGTTTGGCGCGATATATTGGATGAGTACGAAGTCAGGCAGGTTTTCACTAACCATGATTACGAACCCTACGCGCGGGAACGCGATGGGGAAGTTGAAAGAATGCTAATCAGTAGGGGTATCAGCTTCCATTCCAGTAAAGACCATGTAATTTTTGAGAAAGATGAGGTGTTGAAAGATGATGGTTCCCCTTACACGGTCTTTACACCGTACAGCCGTAAATGGCGCGAGAAACTAAATGACTTTTATACGAAGAGTTACCCGACGCTCAAATATGCAGGAGCTTTTTGGCGCACTACGGCTCCGCCCGTCCCCAGCTTACAATCCATGGGATTCATCGAAACCGCATTCGAGTTCCCGCCCAGAGTAGCGAAGCGTGAAATCATTGCTCAATACACCAAAAACCGCAACTACCCTGGTATTGATAGCACATCTCGCCTTGGCATACACCTGCGCTTTGGCACACTGAGCATCCGTAAACTGCTCCGTTTTGCCCTTTCCATTGATCAGACATTTGTTAATGAGCTTATTTGGCGTGATTTTTATCAACAAATACTGTGGCATTTTCCGCATGTGGTGAACAGAGCATTTAAGCCGGAGTACGACCGCATAAAATGGGAGAACAACCCGGAGCATTTTAAAGCGTGGTGCGAAGGGCGCACGGGTTATCCTCTGGTAGATGCCGGCATGCGTGAGTTAAACACCACAGGATTTATGCATAACAGAGTGCGCATGGTAGCAGCGAGTTTTTTAACAAAACATCTGTTAATTGACTGGCGATGGGGTGAGGCGTACTTTGCTGCTAAATTGCTTGATTTTGATTTGGCTGCTAATAATGGTGGTTGGCAGTGGAGCGCAGGATGTGGTACCGATGCCGCCCCCTATTTCCGCATTTTTAATCCCATTACACAAGCCGAAAAGTTTGACCCACAGGGACACTACATACGCAAATGGATACCTGAGCTGGGTACCCCTCAATATCCAAAGCCGATTGTTGACCATCATTTAGCCAGAGAAAGATGCATCCGGGCATACAAAATTGCTATAGAAAGTTAACCGGTTCGACTGCGAAAAACTATTTTCCAACCTTATCGTAGCGCGTATATTTGCCGCTGTTGTAATGGTGAAAAAAATCTTACTTGTACTACCGTTTTTCTTGGTGGTATTCTACGGGTGTTATCGCGATGTGAGCACACCGCCCGTAGTATGGCTTGAGCGCGGGTCCGGCGCTGTAAATGAGGACACTACCTTACCTCAAAATCATGTTTTTAATGTAATCGTGGTAGCAGCTAAAACCGGCCCTGACGGTTATCTGAAACAAGCGTACTTTTATAAAAGTGTAAACAATCAACCCGATACTGTATTATACGAAATGCGCTTTGCTTATACGTATTTCAAACAGCAATATACCTTTGTGACGGGCGACTCAGGTAATATTGAGCGTTACGTTTTTAAATTTTTGAACCAAAGCGGACAATCTGCTTCGGACACATTAACCATCCTGATAAAATAGTTACCAACTTAAAATACACTCAATATGGTTCAAATAATGCGTATTTGCTCAATGGTACTTGCAGGGTTGTTGGTTATTTCCCTTTATGCTCAGCCGGCGGGGCAAAAAAAGACACTGAAAGAAAAACTGGAGGAATTGCCTGAGGCGCTCATTGCCCAGCCCGAAACCGGCCCCGATACTAATGCCAACAAAATAATCAGCGACCGCTTATCCATCACCGTAAATCCTGTGTGGAAAAAAGAGGGTACATTGTATTTCACTGACTTCAAACTGCCCAAAGCCGATAAGGAACCGGTAGTTTCTACACTGCCGCTACCCGAACAAAAGCCCGTAAATCAGGTGATTATTACGTTAACAAGTATGAAAAAGTCACCGGCGGAACGAAAAGAACAACTGATAGCGGATCTAAAAAAACGTCTTAGTGCTTACTACAAACAAGCGGGGTTTGCAATCAGCACATCAGAACTTGCAGCCAAAGTTGCTGAAATGGTTTCAGCCGAGGAGAACTTTACTACGTTACAGGGAGTTACGGGTTCACTTTTCGTATATCACGATATTCAACCGGTACAAAGTGAGTATGCCGTTACGTTAATGTTACCGGATAGCAATAAAAGTGGAATTCATTTTACTCAAATACGGTTTGTGCGTTTTAACTACGAAACGCAATTACCCGAGGACCCGATGGAGTTGCGAACTTTTCCTTACCCGGACGTTCAAAATGCTTATTTGGAATTTGCTAAACAAATGTTAAAAACTATTTATATTAACTGAATTTTGCGTGTGTGTGTGGCTTGTGAATAAAATTTGGCTTGAGGTTTGAACTAAAAAAATTTGTCCGTGAAAAAAAAATACTATTTTTGCGGGCGCAAAATCAATTATTAACCAAAAAACTAAAAAACATGAAAAAACTGTTTAGAACATTTTCTGCATTTGCATTAATCGGCTCATTGTTCACGTTCAACTCTTGCGAAAAAGTTTGTGACGAGGGTTACGAAGGTGATAAGTGCGATGTTGAAATTCGCGCTAAGTATTTCGGCACGTACAAGGTTTCCGGCACAGCAACCAATGATCTCGGTTCAGCACCTATTACCGATTTGATCATTAACATCACCACATCAAGTGCTGGCATTTTAAACTTCAATATTTCATACACTTTAGGCGGAGACCAATATTCGCTCAATGCTAAGCTTGATACAGACGGTAAAAATTTCACAATTCCACAGCAAACCATCACAGCTGGAGGTACTAACTACATTTACTCCGGCTCTGGTAGTTTTACTTCTAATTCCATAACTCTACAGTTAACTGAAAACGATAATGGTTTTGTAACAAACGTCTCTCTAACCGGACCCAAACAATAATTTTAATTTGATATGTTATCATCGCCCGACCTATGTGTCGGGCGATTTTTTTTATCTACACTAACAAATGTCCATTTGAATTAGATAAAACAAATTGAATAAGAAGGCGTTAAGATACCCTGCTAATAACAGTCAAACATGATGTACATAATGCAAGGTTTTTAAACCCTACCAACTATGCCATGTCCGCAAATAACATAGTACAGATTGAATTATCTGATGCTGCAGGTAACACATTTTCATAGTATTTTACATGGCTCTGTAATACTGCCCGATACTTTACCAAAAAAATTATACAGAATTGTTATGTGTTGAATGAATCATAAAGGTTGTTTGCCGGCTCATGTGTGCACGTTGCATGAAACGAAGATGAATTATTGCAGTGTCTGCATTATGTTTTTTTTCCTCTGTATTTTTAAGATGGTAGCTCACCGGTGTTATTGGCAATGATAAGACGGTACAACTGTAGGATGATGTCGTAACTATTACAGTTTAATACAATAATTAATCACTGGTATTACTATTTAAATGAATGCTTTTGATAACGCAGATACTTTCCCAAAAAGTGTGTAAAGTGAGTTGTTTTTGAAAGGTTAATTTTAAC
>JANWXI010000005.1 GCA_025057415.1 Chitinophagales bacterium | reverse complement strand
AAAGCCCGCAGTCCGCGCCCGCGCCAAAAGCGCGGGCGCGGCGAGGACTTGGAGCGGGTCAGCCCGACCCCGCTGCGGCGCGTAGCTGCGCGAAGCGATGCAGCGGGGGCACCCCCAAAAAAATACATTAGTTAATAATATAATATATTTTTTCGTCCATATTTAGCGCATGATACATATTAAATTTGTTTTATGTTTGTTGAGCGTAAGATTTGTATGAATGTGAATGTTTACTTAAAGTGGTATAACCTGGCGGCGCTGATGCTGTGGGGATTGTTTGTGATGGCGTATGCTGGCGGCGGATGTGTTTTTGATGATGAGGCAATGTATTTACTGGCAGCGGCGCAGGGTGTGGCATTGCTTGAAATATTACACGCGCGCATGGGCTGGGTGAAGTCGCCATGGCTGAGTGTGGCTGCGCAGGTTTTATCGCGGATTTTTGTAGTGGTTGTGTTGGGGTTGTATTACAAAAAAGTGACTCACCCGTTGTTTGTGTACGGAACGTTTATCGTTTCGCTTGCGTGGAGTATTACAGAGGTGGTGCGATACGCATATTACCTGATGCAACTTTTGGAAAGGGAAACCGGCTGGCTCACTTGGCTGCGATATTCGCTGTTTATTGTGCTATATCCGCTGGGTGTATGCGGAGAGTGGCTGTTGATAGCCACGGCAGTTGCTCAGCAAAGTGTGTGGCTTTCGCCTTTTACATGGGTATCGGTGTTAGTAGCGCTTTTGTACATTCTTTACTTTCCGAAATTGTATGGTTATATGTGGAAGCAGCGCAAAAAGAAGTTATCGCCCCGTTTGGAGATGTGATGGGGCTACGCGGTTTGTTGCAGTTTGACGAGTAGTTTGTGCATGTCATTCATGCGGTCGTAGCGGTGCTGCTGCTCGTACATTTCCATGAGGTTACTGAGTAGTTCTGCCACGATGCTTTTTACACCGGCGGGAGCAAAGTAGGCGCGCCTGGGTTCCACGCCGGCTTTTTGTAGGTAATCGTTTATTTCATTACGCGAAAAGATGGAGCCGCGGTTGATAGGATTTATGTAAAACATCACTTCGCTCTCGGTGTTGCGCATTGGAGAAAAATCGAAGATATTGCGTTTGCAAAATGAGAGAATGAAGTGCCGTGCCAATGTGACACCATATACAGGCAGGTTCAGTTCATTTGCTAACACCTGATACAGTACGCCTAAGCCAATGGCGTTGCCTTTGCGCAGTTCCAGTACGTTGTTGATGCAGTAGTCCTGATAGTCAGCGCTCACCTGTATGCCTCTGAAATTGTGGTAATCGTAAAAAATCTGGTTAAAGATGTGGATTTGCTCCAGCGGGGTTTGATTGTAGTTGAGTTCTAACCAGATGCTTTGTTTTATTTTATTAATTTTTTTTGTAATATCATCCCATTGCAGTTCGGGATAATGATAGCGGGCTACAAGATACGCTCCGGTGAGTAAATCGGGTTGGTCGGAGGTGAGCCAGTTTTCCCAGTGCTTAAAGAGGTCATCCAGTAGTATTTCGCGGATAAGTTCTTCGAGGCGGGTATGGGTGAGGATGTCCGACTCTTCAGCCCATGCTTTTTCCAGTTCGGGGATGATAGAGGGACCGTAGCTTTTCAATCGTTCATGCACCTGAGCAAATACTTCCTTATCGTCATCGTCAAGCAGACGGATAAGCGCCTGTATTTCGGGCATGTGGGGCATACTACCGTTTTCGTTTAAAAAACCTTTTCCCGCCCTTGTTAGTTGGCCCCTGCTCGCCTATTATCATCAGTACATCTTCAAGCGTGAGGTACTCGGCCTGTTTATCTTTGGGAATTTTGTAATTATTGTTTCCCTTTTTGATATACGGCCCGTAACGTCCGTTCAACACCTGAATGCCTTCTTTTTCAAAATTATGGATAACGCGGTTGGCGTTTATATCTTCTTTTTCACGGATGAGTGTTAGAGCGTCCTCTAAAGTAATCGTATAAGGGTCCTTGTCTTTGGGTATGGAAGCAAAGGTTTTGTCAACTTGCACATAAGGGCCAAAGCGACCGATGTTGACTTTAACTTCTTTGCCGGCATCATCATACCCAAGCACACGAGGCAACTTAAATAAATCGAGAGCTTCTTGCAAGGTGATGGTTTCGATGCTCTGGCCGGCTTTGAGTCGGGCGAAGCGAGGTTTTTTATCGCTGCTTTCCTCGCTTTTGCCGATTTGTACCATGGGACCATAGCGACCCATGCGGGCTATCACGGGCTCACCGCTGGCGGGGTCTTCACCGAGCAGGCGCTCTCCGCTTACGCGCTGCGCTTCTTTGGTGGTGGTTTCTACTACTTGATGAAACGGCTTGTAGAAATTGTCAATCATCTTGTACCACTTCATTTTGCCCAATGCCACTTCGTCAAATTCTTTTTCAACCTCTGCGGTGAAATTGTAATCCATGATGTCGCGGAAATTTTCCATAAGAAAGTCAGTGACGAGCAGCCCGATGTCGGTAGGAAAAAGTTTATGTTTTTCAGCGCCGGTGATTTCTGTTTTTATTTCGCTGGTTATTTTTTTATCGCACAGCGTAAACACCTTGTATTTGCGCTCCACGCCCTCGCGGCTTTCTTTTACAACGTAATTGCGTTTTTGGATGGTAGAAATGGTAGGCGCGTATGTAGAGGGGCGTCCTATGCCCAGCTCTTCTAACTTTTTCACTAAGCTTGCCTCGGTGTAGCGGGGAGCCGGCTTCGTAAAACGCTCGATGGCAACCATCTCCTTTAAGGGTAATTGCTGCCCGTTTTTTACGGGCGGTATCATAACTTCGGCACCCTCATCGGCTTCGCTTTCTTCGTCAACGCTTTCGTTGTAAACTTTCAGAAAACCCTCAAACAGTACTACCTCGGCCTGTGCTCTGAGCACCTCGCTGTTTTTATTGTTAGAAATATCTATTACGGTTTTTTCAATTTCGGCATCAGCCATCTGGCTGGCAACAGTTCGCTTCCAAATCAGTTCGTACAGCCGTTGATCGTCAGCGTCTCCTTCGATGGATACCTGGTCTATGTACGATGGGCGAATCGCTTCGTGTGCTTCCTGTGCATTCTCGTTTTTGGTAGCATACTGTCGCTTTTGATAAAATTCTTTGCCGTAGCGCTTTTTTACTTCTTTTTCGATTGCTTCGAGGGCAAAGTCAGAGAGTGTAGTGGAGTCGGTACGCATGTAGGTGATGTGCCCGTTTTCATAGAGCCGCTGCGCCACGAGCATAGTTTTCGCTACCGGAAAACCCAACTTGCGCGATGCCTCTTGCTGCAAAGTGGAAGTAGTGAACGGAGCCGCAGGAGTGCGTTTGCCGGGGCGCTTTTCAATAGCGCTTACGGTAAACACAGCGTCTTTTACTTCTTCAAGAAAATTCAGGGCTTCATTTTCTGTTTTGAAATTTACGGGCCGCTCCGCTTTGAAAGTTACTTTTTTGCCACTTGGGTCAGTTACTGTAAAATGTGCGATAATTTTATACGAGGCTACCGGCTGAAACGCCCGTATCTCCCGTTCGCGCTCTACGATGAGCCGCACAGCAACACTCTGTACGCGACCGGCTGAAAGTTGCGGCTTTACCTTGCGCCACAAGACCGGTGAAATTTCGTACCCCACCAAACGATCCAGAACACGCCTTGCCTGCTGCGCATTTACCAAATCCATATTTAACTTGCGCGGGTGTTTCACTGCATGCTTTACGGCTTTCTCGGTTATTTCTGTGTAAGTAACCCGTTTGGCTTCGCTGGGCTTAATCCCTAACACCTCGCACAAATGCCATGATATGGCCTCTCCCTCGCGGTCTTCATCGGTTGCCAGTAGTATCTCATCGGCATTCTTAGCAAGTTTTTTAAGCTCTTTTACCACATCTTTTTTGTCATCACTGATTACATACTCCGGTTCGTAGTTTTTTTCAATGTTGATGGCAAGTCCGCTTTCAGGCAAATCGCGAATGTGACCAAAGCAGGATGCAACTTTGTACTCTTTGCCTAAAAACTTGCCAATGGTTTTTGCCTTGGCGGGCGACTCTACTATAACTAATTTACCGGCCATGCGCAACGTTGATTGAGCGGCAAATAAAATTTTTTCAGTTTAAAAACTGAAAATACGTATAGCACGGGTAATTCGTTGCATTAAAACTGAAATTCTATTTTCGGCACGAATTTTTTCATTATATCAAAATGAGTAAACACAACGCTTCCGTATCATCAAACAAATGTTACTACACGCTTACCAAAAAGCAATACGGCTTGTTGATTGGCATAGCTTTGGTGATGTTAGCTGCGCTATTCTATGCTTACAAAGATCATTTTCACAATCCGTTCGAATTTGATGATGCGCACACTATCGTAAACAATACAGCCATTCGCGATATACGAAATATCCCTTTGTTCTTTAAAGATGCACGCACATTCAGCACTTTGCCTGCCAACCAGGTGTACAGACCGGGCGTTACCACCCTTAATGCCATCGATTACTGGCTGAGCGGTGAAAAAGGCACACCCACACCTTTCTGGTTTCATGTTTCCATATTCACCTCTTTTATCGTGTTGGGGGTTTTTATCTTTCTGTTCTCTAAAAAAGTTTATGACCTGAGTTTACCAAGTTCCGTAAATCCGTTTATTGCCTTGCTCACCGCCGGTGTTTTTATGCTGCACACAGCCAATGCCGAGACCATCAACTACATCATTGCCCGAAGTGATTCATTTTCTACCCTGATGATACTTATCTCGCTGTGGATGTTTACGTACGAAAAGTTGCGCAAGTATCAGCTCTACCTTATCCCGATGGCAATCGGTTTCACCGTAAAAGAACCCACCATCATGGTGGCGCCTCTGGCTTTTTTGTATCTGTATTTTTTTGTTTACCAGCGCGGTTTGCAACAGTTGTTTTCATGGAAAGACACCCTCAAAATCCTACTGCCGGTATTACCCGCATTTATCCTTGCCGGTTTGCTGTTTATCATCTCCTCTGTGATGGCTTCTGCCGACTTTTTACCGGGCACCCATACCCGCTGGGAGTACCTGCGCACACAGCCGTTTGTAATTGTTCATTATGTAAATAACTATTTTTTCCCGTTTAATCTGAGTGCCGATACGGATTGGAACGTGATTCAAAATCCTTTTGATGAGCGTGTCACTTTCGGTATTTTGTTCGTAGGTTTTACACTTTACATCGCCTATAAATCGTCATTGAATGCCTTAACCAGGCCAATCGCTTACGGCATTCTGTGGTTTTATCTGGCGCTGGCACCCACCTCATCTATTGTGCCCCTTGCCGAGGTATTGAATGATCACCGCGTGTTTTTTCCGTACATCGGGTTAACTATTGCGGTTGTGTGGACGTTGTATAACCTATACAGAAAATATGAATCAATAATTTCCTCTAACATTTTCTTAAAGTCATTAGCAGTGCTGGCTGTAGTTGTTTATTTCACGTTACACGTGTACGGTATCCGCCAGCGCTGTGAGGTGTGGAGCAGCCCTGAAAAATTGTGGTATGACGTAACCATAAAAAGCCCGCGCAATGGAAGGGGACTGATGAATTATGCCAATGCGCTGATGGCTAAGGGCGACTTTAAAGGAGCGGAGGAGTATTTTACAAAAGCTAAGAATGTGTGGCCGTACTACTCGTACGTCTATATCAATTTTGGGGTGTTGTATAGCCGTACTTCGCGCCTTGCTGAGGCGGAAGAGAATTTCAAATATGCGCTAAAGCTGGATCCGAAAAATCCTGCATCCTACTACTATTACGCTTATTTTCTGATGAATAACGGTCGTTCATCTGAAGCGAATGCCTTGGTTAATGACGGACTGAAGGTAAGCCCCACACACACTGATTTGCTGAACCTGAAAAATGAACTTACTACCAACCCGCTATACGCACAGGACATAAAAAGCAAGTTGGAGATGCTTGAAAAATTATGCGCTACCAATCCTACCCCCGAAAATTACATTAACCTGAGCTTAGAGTATTACTATCAGCAGCGCTACCTAGATTGTGTGAGAGCCGCAGAGAAAGCGCTGGAACTACGACCGGGCTACGACATTGCTTACAACAATATATGCAGCGCGTATAATATGCTCAAAGAGTGGGATAAAGCGATTGAAGCATGCGAGAAAGGCGTAGCCGCCAACCCGAATAATCAATTGATAAAAAACAATTTAGCTGCTGCAAAAAGAGGAAAGGGTCTAAAGCCCTGATGTCACTATACTAACAGCGATTCACGCCTTATAACTTTTTCTATGAAGTACGTTATACTATTTCCAAGCAAGTAGTGAAACACTCTGTTGTTTTACCCTAAGCATTCAGCTAATGCTGTTTGTTAGTAAATCCTAACTTTGAAAAACCGGGCTTGGCTGATGAATACTAAAAGGTAGCGTAAAACCGGTTTACCTGCGTTAACAACCGAATACCGGTATCGTAGAGCATCGTGCAAAAGCCAATAAAAACCCGAAATAGATTTGAGTTTTATTGACCTGATTATCCTACAACAGAAATTGCTGCGCGTTGTTATTTGATTCAATATTTCGTAAAATGGTAAGAAACTCTTTGCTGGTAGTTCTCTCAAAGGCGTCTAACTCGTCTTCGCGCATAAGCCCGCCCATTTCCATGAGTCGGGCTTTTGCGTTATCAGGCAACATTTCATACAAATTTTCTTTGATGGTGTAGATGTAGCGTTGAATCTGCGATGTAGGTATTGTCAACATAGCACATTTTTTTAGTTTATCAATCCGAGTAATTCGTACAAAGATTGCTCTCGGCAACACCCTTGAAGTAAATTAGCGGGTCCACTTGCGGTAAGGGCCGAATTTATCGGGATCTTTACTAAGCGAACCCTGCACAAATAAGAGAACTACGATCAATCCCAGCAAGATTAGTATGTCCATATATTGTAGGTTTCGTTACTGTATAATAACGGTGCGTGTAAATGCGCCGGTTGCATGATTTATACGCACATAAACAACACCTGCGTAGTTGCGGAGATCGTAGCGGGTTTCGTTGCCTGTGATTTCCGTGTGCAACAACACCTGACCCAAAGCGTTGAGCAGCGTAACCTTAGCGTTGTTCTCCGCCAATAGTTTTATGTGTAAAGATTTGTCTTGCATCCAAACTGCAATATCATCTTGCTGGGTTGTGTTCAGGTGGGTTGCTATACTTTCGGTGACGTTTATAATCTGAGAGGCAATTTGCTCACAACCTTCCGGTGTGTTTACTTTCAGAGAGGCCTGATAGATACCCGGTGATGCATAAGCGTGAACGGCTGCAGGAGTAGTGGCATACGTTCCATCACCAAAATTCCAGATGTAGTTGTGATTAACTGAAATAATATCGGGTGTAAATTCAATCCACTGGCCGGTTTCGGCATTTGTTGCAGAGGTTTTAAAGGATGCATTTGGTAGCTCGGGTCCGTTTACAACAATGTTTTTCACCACGCTGTATCCTAAAGCATCGGTTAGGGTGAGCGTGTAAATACCTGCAGCAACCTCATTGAGGTTAATGCTGTTTGTTTCACTGAGTGTTCCGGACGAGATTGATACATCGTTTTGTGTGAGGGTGTAACTCCACACCGCCGGACCGTTTTGTGTAATTGAGATTTTCCCGCTGTTTTCCTGACAACCGGCATTCGTAATGTTAATTTGTACCGGCGGCGTGAGGTGCAACACAAACCGGTAATAGTTATCAGTTACAGATGTGGTGAATTGGTAAGGTCCGTTGCGCAGATTGTGGTAAACGCCCGTTAGTTTGTCCTCCAAGTAAACATACACCGTAGGATCAAAACTGCTCAATCCGGCAACCGAAAGTGTCATAGTGGTGTTTTGCTCGGGTCGGAGTCCAATGGGCACGCTAACCTGCTGACTTAACTCAGGCAATGTGTTGATAGAAAGCCAATGGTCAACAGCAGAGTAGCTGAACAAAGTTGGACGGCCTGGTGCTCCTGCCATTTTTGTGGCATCGTACCTCGGGTCATATCCCGCAGTGGCATCTGCTGTGAATACAAGGCGTGTAAGGTCTTTCAATCCGCTCTGTGTCTCCAGTTCGAGCGTCAAAGTGTTGGGTTGGTTTAGCGCGTAGAAATTTACGTTAGCGTTTTTGCTTCGCTCTGACTGATAGAAAGGATAGTTACCTGCGCCTGATACCGTTTGTCGAACAAAAAATGCCTGAAACGGAGGTATGACCACAGTTCCCGGTGTGCCATTAATTACGTAAGATTGCCAGCTTCCGCTGTAAGGACCGCTCGTTTGCCACACCTGAACTTCATTGCTGAATCCGGAAGCCGTTCTGTCAATCACCAGGTCTATGGCAGAAGGATATGGATTACCAACTAAGTTCCAACCGCTCTGGATAGGTGTACCTTGTTTTGTATTGACCGTTGGATAACCACTGTTGAAAGTAGGTACGGTTGTGTTGCCTGTGAAAGGTTGTCCGGTGACACTGAATGAGGCATTACCTGTCAGATACATGGAGTATCCCCTTCCGGTTACCAATGGTCCGGCGCTCTGTATCTTCCAGTTGCCTATCATGCATTGCCCTGGAGGTTGATGCCCGTCCACATACTCAAAATGAGTTCCATACGGTGAACTGACATGGCTTTTCGTTTCATCACAATCTAAGGTGGGTATGATGAACTGCTCATCGGGTCCTGAAGCTGCCAAATCAGCAAAGGTAACACCACTTACAGGTACAGAAGTGTAGTGTTGATTGCTTCCGGCTACAGGTACATATCGCTCTGCCCTTACATTACCGTTATAGACACCTGTGAAACCCGTGCTGAAGTTGTTGATGTAAGCACAGTGGTTCTGAGCCGTAGATTTGAGTATTACATTCCCTGCAGGTGAGAAAGTACCGGTTTGCAACTCAATAAAGTCAAATATATTCAATATGCCTCCGGCACTCACGTTGAAATTAAATGTGCCCGTAACACCTACGCGACCATGTATCACCCGCTTTACGTTTACAACACCGTTAGGACCGATTGTAATGCCCGTGGTGCCTGATGTATTGTCGGTATAAGCATAAATCGTGTCAGCACCAACCACTGTTCCATTGAAAGTGAATGTGCCGTTACGGTTTCCGCTGCCTAGACCATTTGTGCCATCTACGGTAAAATCACCACTGTTTACAAAATTTATTGTGCCGGCGTTTTGCGTAAAATTAAATGTGGAACCGGACTGATTATTGTATAGAGCGGTGCCGGACCAATACAGGTTTATATTTATATTGGTTGATAAGGTTGACACAGCGGTAGGAACATTAGAGGACTTGCGGATGCGGGCTAAATTGACGGTACCCGTTCCGGTGATATTTCCGGAAGGTCCCTCATAATTCAAGCCCAAACTGTCGTTGCCACCGGCGTTTCCGAGTTCACCGTCCACCTGGATGTTGCCATGTACATTAATATAATAAGGTGTTGCGATGGAAGCTCCAGGCGTATTGGGGGCGCCCTTAAGCGATGCAGCGGCTTCTATGACCAAATCTTTGGCGGTGAGAGCGAGTGAGTTTTTAATCACTACGTGATGTCCGGTTTGTATATGCACATTTCGCAAATTACTGAAACCGCCCAGCGAAGCAATAGTTTGAGGTGTGCCGGAGGGCAGGTAAGACCAAATCGCATCCGTTTCGGCAGTGCCGCTGCCCTGGCTGTAGTACGTAGAAATCACTCCTGTACCACTCACAGATACATTTTGTGTAACACCGCTGGTAACGGTAATGTTACCGGAGTAAGAAATAGCAGCGGTGGGGCAGAATTTTACGTAGATAGTTGTAAGGGGTAAGATGCCACCGGTTACTGTCAGTGTTATGGGAGATGTGGTAAAGCCGGAACCAGAAGTAGTAGAAATCTGAAATCCGGCAGGTGGAGTAATAACAACATCGGATGGCAAACCGCTACCGGAAACATCAAACGATTTTTCAGTAGAGCATAAACCTGCATTGATACTTCCAAAGTTACCCGGCGCAATGTTTGTCGGGTCAATGATGAGCGTAGCAGCAACTGGAACCACTTCACCTCCGGCTATTATGGCTGCACCCGGGCCAAATCCATCAAATGTTATTTGCGCTAACTGAGCAGCCGTAAGTCCGCTTGGGCCTACCACTATTTTGCCTTGTAAGCCAGAGGTAAGGGGAGCCCCCGCCCAATTCTTGATAGTGAGGGTTTTACCGGATGTCCAGGTGGCAGAGCTACTGTTGGCAAACGTAAGAGTGTGATTGCCTGTACCCAGCTCAATGGTGGAGTTATCGGTTAGGTGCAACATATCCATTGTTTCGTTAAAACCTGTGGTTGCTCCCGTACGGAATGTACCGCCGTTTAAACGGAGAGAACAGGTGTTGGCAATGATGTTTGCGTTTCCGAGTATGATTTTGCCGTTGTTAATCTCCAATCCACCTGTGAAGGTGTTCGTTCCGGCAAGCGTAAGCTCACCGGTGCCTGACTTAACTAATTTGAGTATGCGACCACTTCCGGTACCATCCTCTATCGGTAAGGAAAAAGTAGTGTTTGCACTGCCGTTGATAGTTAGTGTACTTGTACCCGTAGCATTGTTTATCACTCTGCCTACTGCGCCGGCATTGCTGCTCAGCGAGGCGATGGTTTGGTTAAATGCGTTCAGGTCCAAAATGCCACCATTTCCGGAAGTGGCTCCGAAGGTAACTGCTGTACCGGTTGGTAATGCGTTGTTTACTCCCAACCGTACAGTTCCATTAGTGGACATATTGAACAGTGTGTTGCCACCGTATGTAGATGGTGCGTTGAGAATTACTGTACCGGCGCCTCCGCTGGAGCCGGCTGAAAATTGAACGCCCGCTGTGCCCTGCACAGCTCCGTTGATAGCTAAACTGTTACCACTGGTTGAACCGAGCATCGTGCGAATTCCGGAATTGTTTGTGATGGTAGCATTCACGGCAGTACTTGGCTGACGGCCAACAATACCTATCAAAGGAGTACCACTCGTAAAGTTACCGTTCAAAATCACAGGTACGTTTATAGATGCACCCGGAGCATTCAAATCAACCCGCGAGGCGTTACTGCCCGTTTGTGAACCTTGTATGCGCAATGAGGAGTTTGCTCCTCCGTTCACAGAGTTTATATAAAGTGTGCGATTGTCTGTGGTAGTTGCATCGTTAAGTCGTAATTCTACGTTCGGGTCTAGCGTAACGTTGCCATTGAGCGTTGTTGCTGTATTACCGTTAGAGGTAATCGTATAATTGGTTGTTTTAACGGTTATAGCGGAGCAGGTAACAGTAGAACCAGTATTGATACTCACTACACCTGCCACACCTTCCAGTATGGCATTGTTTCCATTTGACCAGGTTGCTTGTGAACCATTGCTGGTGGGTTGTCGCCATGCGTTGGTGGCAGTCCAAAGTCCGCTGCCTCCGTTTGCAGGGTTGGCTGATGGATTGCCTCCGTTCCAGAAATAATTGGTTTGTGCATATACAGATGAGTGTAACAAAAGCAGCAAGAATAATGTACGGTTCATTGTAGTTGTATTTTTTTCAGCCGCGAAAGTGGGCATGCGTTATTATATAACTGTTATTAAATCATTATTCATTTTCTATGGCAACAGAATGTGAATTGCGCGATTCCTTGCATGAAATTTAAAGTTGGGTTATAGCTCACGTAAAGTAAGATATTAAGATTTGCACATGTTCATCATAGCCAAATTGATATAAAAACAATACATGTACTTCAACTACACATTTAATAAATTATCGTTCTTTTTAATCGTCATTTAGGGGAATTGAGGCCGGTGCGGTGTTCATGCGGCCGCACCGGTATTTTCAAAAACCCTCTGTTAACACAAAGTTTAATTTCATTTTTCTTTTTGGTGACAGTAAGGTCATAGCATCGCGCATTAAAATTTAAGCAATGCGATTCCTGAAAATTTCTTTGTACCTTCTATTTATTCACACAATTGCATTTTCAGCAAATTTCACTCCCGGCAACATTGTTGTTGTTCGGGTAGGTGATGGAAGCGCAGCGCTCACCAATGCTGCACAACCCGTGTTTTTAGATGAATACACTCCAGCAGGTACTCTCGTGCAAAGCATTGCCTTACCTGTCAGTGCCGTAGGTAATCAACTTCCTCTTACGATGAGCGGTACTGCTACCTCTGAGGGTGCCCTTACACGTTCAGCTAACGGACAATTGTTGTTGCTGGCAGGTTATGGCACTGCACCGGGTACTTCAAGTGTTTCATCCGATACAACCCTTATTAAGGTAATAGCCGTAGTAGGTGTAAACGGTATTCCCAATACCACTACAGGTATTGCCCCCAATGTTGCATACAAAAAAAATAATATACGAGGAGCTGCCAGCGTGGATGGCACCGGAATTTGGACGAGTGGAGCCGGCTCAAACAACAGCGGCGGTACGTGGTATATACCCTTTGGCTCTGTATCGTCCAACCCTGTGCAGGTGAGCAGTGCTCCTACCAACACCCGCTGCGTAAACATTTTTGATAATCAACTTTACATCACATCATCGTCCGGAGGATATTACACGGTAGCATCTGTTGGCAGCGGTACACCTACCAATACAGGCAATACCACCAGTGTATTAAACGGCTTACCCAATAGCTCCACACAATCATCTTATGCATTCTTGTTTCTGGATATGAACCCGGCCATCCCCGGCTCTGATGTGCTGTATTTATGCGATGACCGCACGGTTGCGCCTGACGGAGGCATTTACAAATTTTCCCTTGTCAATGGCGCCTGGGTTTCTAACGGAAACATTACCAACAACCGCGGTGTAAGAGGCATTACCGGATTTGCCGGCTGCAGTGGGGCAACCCTGTACGTTACAACCGATAGTGCTATCTTTCGCCTGCAGGATGTATCGGGTTACAATCAAAATATTACGGGAAATCTGACAAACGTGGCTGTAGCAGGTGCCAATACGCGCTTCCGTGGCGTTTCATTCACACCAGGCACTACCGCGCCCGCTGCCCTTCAGCTTTCATTTAATATTACCAATGTGTCCTGTACCGGTCAATCCAATGGGGTAGCCACGGTGGTGCCCTCCGGAGGCACAGGACCCTACACGTACAACTGGGGCGGAGGTATCACCTCTGCTACGCGCACTAACCTGAGTTCCGGCTCGTACAATGTAACAGTTACAGATGCTTCCGGTTGCACCGCAAGCGGTGTTGCACAAATCAATCAACCCGCGCCCATCAACATCACGCCTTCTATTACTAATGTAACTTGCCACGGCGGAAATAACGGTGCTATCTCCCTCAGCGCAAGCGGAGGCACAGGCGCCATCACTTATAACTGGGGCGGTGGTATTGCCGGAAGTTCACGCACAAACCTTACAGCCGGGAGCTACAGCGTAACTGCCACCGATGCGAACGGATGTACCGTAAAACAAACGTACAGCATCACGCAGCCATCTCCCATCTCCATCACTTCAAACGTGACAAACCTTCCTTGTCAGGGCGGAGGTAATACAGGTGCAATCAATATCTATGTAACCGGCGGCACAGCTCCTTACAATTTTGCCTGGAGCAACGGAGCGTTTACTCAAAACATCAGTAATCTCGGTTTAGGTACCTACACCCTTACTGTTACGGACCAAAACAACTGCACACAAACCGCCACATTCAACATTTCGCAGGCAGGTAATCTGAATTATACTGCAACTGTCAACAATATTTCCTGCCACAATACAGCCAATGGGTCTATCACCCTTACCCCTACGGGCGGCACTGCTCCATATAATTTCAATTGGAGCAATGGCGCTTTGGGAGCTTCCATCGCGAATTTATCCCCCGGTACATATTCCGTAACCTTGACGGATGCCGTAGGATGTGTCATCAGCGGTTCTTTTGATATCACGCAACCTGCGCCTATTACAGTCAACATCGGTAAAAACAACCCCACATGTTTCGGCTCAGATAACGGAGAAATCACCCTTACGGTTAACGGTGGCGTTGCCCCTTACACATACGCTTGGAACAACGGCAACAACAGTGCCGACAACGAAAATTTAAGCGCCGGCAACTACTCCTTCACGATTACCGATAACAACGCTTGTACGTTTACCGGAAGCGTTACCCTAACATCACCCGACTCAATCAGTATCAGCGCCAACATAACGCCCACCAGTCCGGGCACAGGAAACGGCATCATAGCGCTCACCGTTACCGGCGGCACTCCGGGCTACACATATTTATGGGATAACGGTGCAAACACCTCTACTATCACCAACCTGGCTGAGGGCAATTATTGTGTTACCATTACCGATGCGGCTAACTGCACAAAATCTCTTTGCTTTCAGGTAGATGAAACCGTAAGCATTTCAGAAACAGGCGATATGCAAAATATAGTCGCTTATGTTCACAACCATCAAATTACAATCGCAACACCTGTTCCCTTCCCCAACACCATCGCCTGTCTTACAAGCGTTAACGGACAAATTCTCGCACACAAAACGCTGAACCCCGATGTACATCTGCATCAGATAGAAACCGGGCAAATAACATCAGGGCTGTACATACTTACCATACTGAATGACAACCGGTGCTGGAGCAGAAAAATAATTATCACTCATTAAATATATTTAACATGCGTTTTTTTGTCGTTATATCAATTCTCTGCTTGCTGTACGCCTGCACCAAGGACCGGGTTGACAGTTTAGATAAAAAGAACAATCATTCTAACACAAATACCGACACCGGACAGGTTAAAAACGGCATCCTTTTTATCAATGAGTTGCTGAGTAAAGGTGCAGGCAGTGACCCCGATTGGTTTGAAATTTACAACCCAAATAGTTTTGCGGTTACAATTGACAGTGGTGAGTTATTTGCCACTGACGATTTCGGCAATCTCAGTAAAAACACACTTCCGGCGTTTACCTTTCCGCCCAAAAGTTACACGCAAATCCTCTGCGGTGGCCAGGCGGGCGCCATTGTAAATGGTGTGATGTACGTATCGTTTAACTTCAGTTCTTCAGGCGAAGAAGTGGCCCTGTGTACCAAAGACAGCGCCGGTCAATTCATCTTCATCGACTCAGTGCGTTTCGGCCCTATCCCCGAAGGAGAAAGTTACGGGCGCGTTCCCGATGGTTCTTCTAACTGGCAAATCATCTCATCTCCCACCCCGGGCGCTACTAATCAATAATACACATGAATACCAACATCTTTCCTCGCATTATGGTTAATTTATCCCTTGTGTGCGCAATCTTGCTCTGCAGCCATCGCACAGATATACTACACGTAACTTACAAAAAACACATCCCCATCCCCGAGCCAAGCGATATATGCTATTCACCATCTACACAATCTTACTTCATCGTTAGCGACAAAGGCGTACTCTACGAAGTGGACACAAATCTCCGCTTTGTGCGTAAGGCAGATCTCGCTGGGTATGATTTTGAAGGCGTTTATGCTGATAGCAACAAAGTATATGTGTGTGACGAAACCATGCGAAGGGTGTTTGCTCTTAACGTGCGCACACTACAGCAGGAAGAAGTCCGCCCGGTGCCCTACCATGGTGGTCGCAACCTGGGCTACGAGAGCATAACGTGGAACCCTGCCCGAAACTGTTTCGTGATGGCGATTGAAAAAGACCCGACCCGACTGGTGGAATTTGACCGCCAGTTTGTGCAACTCCGCGAAGTCAACCTTAAAAACAAAGGCGATATCTCTTCGCTTACATATTACAATAATTTTATATATGCTCTCAGCGATGAAAAACGGGTAGTGTATCGCCTGCATCCCGAAACATACCGCATAGAAGCCACCTACACCCTGCGCGGCATACTAAACCCGGAAGGGCTTTGCTTTACAAACCAGGGAGAAATGCTCGTATTGAGTGACGATTTACAAATGATTTTTCGCTACAATCTAAATCCATGACACCCCGAAGTGCTTTATTGATACATCTTTTTTTTCTGCTATATATCCACAGGGCAGCGTACGCGCAGTTTACTCTGGGCAATGGTCGTTCCACTTTGCAGCTATCCGGCAACGTAACAGCTTATTTCAAAGGAAGGATTTACAAACCGGGCGAAAACAAATCCAACAACCTGTTTGAAGTACGCAACGCCCAGTTAGAGCTAAAAGCATGGATTGGCAGGTACAGCTCCTGTGAATTGCAATTCGACATCGCACAATTACTGGCGCGCACCAGCGATTTAGACAACCCCGCCATACGCGAAGCCAACTTCGGTTTCAAAATACCGCAAACCTCTACCGAAATACGCCTCGGATACGGCAAAGTGTGTTACTCGCGCAGCAACCTCGTTTCTTTTCTCGTTTCGCCATTTGTGCAGCGCCCCTTTCTCACCAACGGAAACTCCTTCTCCAGGCGCGACATCGGCATCACCCTCACGCAAAGTTTCTGGAGGCAACTCATCAACCTATCTTTCGGATTTTACTCCGGCCAGGGCGAAAGCATCCTGCGCAGTAACAACGACCCGAGTGGTCGTTTCGAATACATCGGCCGCTTAGACATATCTTACCCCGTCCGCGGCCGCTACATAGATATTGATCTCAACAGCGTACCGCTGCCCATCTTCACCGGCGGTATAAACGCGCGCTACATGAAAAAACAAAACACCATCAACGATGAAATCTTTCTGCGCGTAGTAGGCGGCAGCAAACTTGTGTATGGTGCCGACATCAGCTTCATGTGGCAAGGACTTTCGCTCCAGAGCGAAATACACCAAATGCACATCACACCCAACGACACCACGCGCCTCTTCAACTACAACACCACCTTCTTCAGAGCCGGCGGCTACTACGCACAAATCGGCTACTACTGCAAATGGATAAAGAGCAACCTCGCCTTGCGCTACGATGAGATGAACCAAAACGACTTAGTAAAAGGATACCTGCGCAACCTCACAGCATCGTACTGCTTCATGCTCAACGGCACCAAAAACATGCTCCGCTTCAATTACACGTACGTTATCGAAGAAGAAAATGTACCCGGCACCGACCCGCTCAAATGGCGGCACCAGTTCAGATTGGGGTGGCAATATGTATATTAATAATATTTAATACGTGAAGTCACGCAACTTTTATACATAACAATTTTTTTTTATGTTTTTAGGGGGTGCCCCCGCCGGGCGATGCCTGGCGGCGGGGTCGGGCTGACCCGCTCCAAGTCCTCGCCGCGCCCGCGCCACAGGCGCGGGCGCGGCTGCGGGCTTTCCGCTCGCATCCCTCACCCGGCATACGCGCTCCTACATCAACTTGCAGAACACAACAAAAATGTAATTGCAAAAAATATAATTTTAGTGTTTTCCGCTGCCATGTTGCAGTAACATTACACAATTCATTTTCAGTATATTAACATACTTACATACAACTTACGCGCTGAAAATATATTTTTGCCACCCCAAAAACAAGCAACATTGAGTTTAATAAAATCTATCTCCGGCATTCGCGGCACAATTGGAGGTTTTCCGGGCGCTAATCTCACCCCTGTTGACATTATGAAATACTCTCTCGCATTTGGCTACTGGGTGCGCGAGCAGGAGGGTAACCGCAAAATAGTGGTCGGCCGCGATGCGCGCGTAAGCGGACAAATGGTAAGCAACATCGTAGTAGGCGCTTTGCAGTCCATCGGTATGGATGTTGTGGATTTGGGACTCAGCACTACGCCCACCGTTGAGATTGCCGTACACGAAGAAAAAGCCGGAGGCGGCATCATCATCACCGCCTCACACAACCCCAAGCAATGGAACGCCCTGAAATTGCTCAACAGCCACGGAGAGTTCATCTCGGCTCGCGCCGGAGAAGAGGTGCTCCGTATTGTCGAAGATAAAACCATTGAATTCGAAGACATCAACGGCATCGGCAGCTATACCTTTACCGATGAGTACATAGATCGACATATTGAAAAAATACTTAAACTAAAATTAGTAGATCGCGATGCCATTGCAGCGCGCAATTTCAAAATAGCCGTAGATGCCGTCAATAGTACCGGCGGTATTGCCGTACCGCGCCTGCTGCGCGCCCTCGGTGTGCAACAAATCATTGAAATCAACTGCGAGCCAAACGGACTCTTTGCTCATAACCCCGAGCCGCTCCCAGAGAACCTCCACGAACTGTCATCGGTAGTCAAGCGCCAAAATGCCGACCTCGGCATCGCGGTTGACCCCGATGTAGATCGCCTGGCGCTCGTATGCGAAGACGGTAGCATGTTTGGCGAAGAATACACACTGGTGGCTGTAGCCGACTACGTGCTAAGCAAAAAGAAAGGAAGCACGGTCTCTAACCTCTCATCCACCCGTGCCCTGCGTGATGTTACCGAACGCTACGGATGCAGCTATTTTGCCTCTGCCGTAGGCGAAGTAAACGTAGTTGAGAAAATGAAAGAAGTGAAAGCTGTGATTGGAGGTGAAGGAAACGGAGGCATCATCTACCCCGAGTTGCACTACGGACGCGATGCCCTCGTGGGCATAGCTCTGTTTCTCACTTACATCGCCAAAAGTAAAAAGAGCGCAAGTATGTTGCGCGCCACATATCCCAACTACTATATCGCCAAAAAGAAAATTGAACTGGACTTTGGCGCCAATATCGAACTGCTTTTTGATAAAATAGAAAATAAATACAAGAAGTACCCCATCAACACTGAAGACGGCGTAAAAATCGAATTTGAAAACGACTGGGTACATCTGCGCCGCAGCAACACAGAGCCCATCATCCGTATCTATGCCGAGAGCCATTCCGAAACCACTGCCAACAACATTGCCGAGCAGATAATGAAAGACCTTAAACAATTCAGCTCTGATATCAGCCGCTAATTTGTATCTGCTATATTTGCCGGACTTTTAAATCCTTACAGCATGAATAGCCCTGTACGCGACTTCATCACACACCATTTCCGCCATTTCAACGCAGCAGCGCTTGTGGATGCTGCCCGTGCTTACGAAAAACATATCAACGAAGGCGGAAAAATGATGATTACTCTGGCCGGCGCCATGAGTACAGCCGAGTTGGGTATTTCTCTGGCTGAGATGATTCGGCAAAATAAAGTGGATATTATTTCCTGTACCGGTGCTAACCTGGAAGAAGACCTGATGAATTTAGTAGCACACAAGCACTACAAGCGCGTACCAAACTACCGCGACCTCACTCCGCAGCAAGAGTGGGAACTGCTCGAAAACGGCTTCAACCGCGTTACCGACACCTGTATCCCCGAAGAAGAGGCATTCCGCCGCCTGCAGAAATATATCTTTGAACTTTGGAAAAATGCCGAAAATAAAGGGGAGCGCTATTTTCCGCATGAATACATGTATCAAATGTTGCTCAGCGGTCTGTTGGAACCGTATTACGAAATAGACCCTAAAGATAGTTGGGTGCTCGCTGCGGCACAGAAAAATATACCCATTGTAGTGCCCGGCTGGGAAGACAGCACCATGGGTAACATCTTTGCTTCATACTGCATCAAAGGAGAGCTGAAGCCCGATACCGTGCGCAACGGAATTGAGTACATGATTTGGTTAAGCGACTGGTACAGAAAAAACAGCGCCGGCAAAGGAGTGGGATTTTTTCAGATTGGCGGTGGCATTGCAGGCGACTTCCCGATTTGCGTAGTACCCATGATGTATCAGGACCTCGGCTGGCACGATGTACCATTTTGGAGTTACTTCTGTCAAATCAGCGACTCCACAACATCCTACGGCTCATACTCCGGTGCGGTGCCGAACGAAAAAATTACTTGGGGTAAACTCGGTGTTGACACCCCAAAATTTATCATAGAAAGCGATGCCTCCATAGTTGCCCCGCTCATTTTTGCGTATGTGCTTAAGTGGTAAACGCCCCTTGCGAGGTTTCAAATTTGCTATCTCCAGTTACACCTTATTTTCATTTTACTGTACTTATAGCAGATGATTGCCGTATCGAACATAGAACTGTACTTCAGCGGCAGGGTAATTTTTGATAAAATATCCTTCCTAATACAGGAAAACGACAAAATCGGTCTCACCGGCCGTAACGGCGCGGGGAAAAGCACCTTGCTGAAAGTGCTCAAGGGCATGCAACCTGTTGACGGAGGCGAAATCATGTATCCCCGGGGCACTATCATCGGTTATCTGCCGCAGGAGCTGCAAACGCAAAGCCCGCTCACGGTCATTGAGGAAGCGCGCTCGGCTTTCTCCTACGCTCTTTCACTGTTAAACGAAAAAGAGCGTATTCTGCACAAAATGGAAACCCGCACCGACTACGAAAGCGAACATTACATGCAGTTGGTTGAACGCTTAGGCGAAGTAGAGCATGAAATCGAATTGCACGATGGATACGCCATTGACGAGCAAACAGAGCGCGTGTTGAAAGGGCTGGGCTTTGAGGCAGACGATTTTCACCGCCCCATACATACACTGAGCGGCGGCTGGCAAATGCGTGTTGAACTGGCAAAAATACTCTTGCAAAAACCCCACCTGATACTTTTGGATGAACCTACCAACCATCTGGATATGGACTCGGTTCTGTGGCTGGAAAAATTTCTGAAAGATTATCCGGGCGCCATTATGATGGTAAGCCACGACCGTACGTTTTTAGACAATATCACTAACCGCACCCTTGAAATAACACAGGGTAATATAGAGGACTACCCCGTGCCTTACACCCGCTACACGGAACTGCGCCGCGAAAGGCGTGAACAACTCCTCAATGCACAGAAAAATCAGCAGCGCGAAATTGCACGCATGGAGCGCAACATTGAGCGTTTTCGTGCCAAGGCGAGCAAAGCGAGTTTTGCGCAGTCGCTCATCAAAAAATTAGATAAGATAGAATTGATTGAAGTTGAAGAGGAAGATGTATCGGCCATGCAGTTGCGCTTTCCGCCGGCGCCGGCAAGCGGTAAAGTAGTGCTCACCGCCCGCAACCTCACCAAACGCTATGGTGATAATACTGTCATTAACCGGCAAAGCGTGCAAATTGACCGCGGTGACAAAATCGCTTTTGTGGGTAAAAACGGCATGGGCAAAACTACCTTCTCGCGCATGCTCGTTGGTGACCTGGCTTATGATGAAGGAGAAATAACCTATGGCCATAACGTTAGCATAGGGTACTATGCGCAGCACGCTGCCGACAGCATGGATGGCAACGACACGGTTTTAGACGTGGTGGACCGGGTAGCTACAGGCGAAATACGCACCCGACTGCGCGATTTACTCGGCTGCTTTCTCTTCAGAGGTGACGATGTGTTTAAAAAAGTAAAAGTGCTGAGTGGCGGTGAAAAAGGTCGTCTTGCGTTGTGCAAACTCATTCTGGAACCGCATAATTTTTTGGTGCTTGACGAGCCGACCAACCACTTAGATATGGTATCAAAAGAAATTCTCAAAAACGCACTCAACGCATTTGAGGGCACACTGATAGTGGTGAGCCACGACCGCGACTTCCTGCAGGGCCTCACCAACAAAACTTATGAGTTTACCCGCGAGGGCATCAAAGAGCACCTCGGCTCTATTCAGGACTTCCTCTACCGCAAAGCCGTTGACGACATGCGTTCGCTGGAAATGAAACACGATGATGAACCACCCGTCAGTAAAACGCCTAAACCTGTATCTACTCCAGCCCGGAACCATACACCTACTGAAAAAAACATCAGAAAAATCAAAGCGGAAATTCAGAAATGCGAGCAGGCGATTGAAGAACTGGAAGCATCCCTTCATAAACTGGAAAACGACCTCGCTAACCCCGATACGTACCAGGAGCTTAGCAAGCAACCCGATGTTTTTGAACGTTACAACTCCATGAAACAGCAGTTAGAGAACTACCTGCAGCGCTGGGAAGAACTGAACAATCAAATCAACTGACAAATAAAGCATTCGTTTTACATGAGACGCTTGGCAGAGTTATTATATAGAACCGGCAATTTGCCGTTTTTGATTACCCTGTTTCTGCTTAATGCGGCTTTTGTGCTTTTTATTCTTCCTGCCGGTCTGAAAGAAATTGAAAACCGCGCCGGCAAGCAGGTAAAATTACTGGATGTACAATTCGGCTACGATATTACACAGGTCCGCGCCATACTCGCTGAATATACACCCGAAGCCATTGCACAAACGTTGCACTTCAGCGCTGTTACCGATACGGCATTTCCGATATCGTACGGCCTGCTGTTTGTGGCGCTGCTGGCATATATTTTTAAAGATATACCAATCAAAACCCCCGGTTTTCGCTACCTGTATCTATATCCCTTGTGGATCATCGCCATTGACTTAGCAGAAAATTATCTGATACGAAACGTACTGCGCAGCTATCCGGCATTACAGGAGCGCGATGTAGCGCTGGCATCTGCCTTTACGGTCATCAAGTGGCTGAGCGTTGCAGTATTTTTTATCGCACTGCTGTACGGGTGGTGGCTGCGCCTGAAAGGAAACATAGGTAAACAACAAGACATCAAAACGTAAAAGACAATCCACCTGTACCCCTAATCGTGCTGTAACAAATATTCGGAACATTGACAATATCAATATGCCGGTTCATTAACGGCGCACATTGGCAACCTGCCTGGCAAAATCGTACAGCGATTCGCAGTAGTAATCAACCAGAGATAATTCATGCGATTGGAGTTTGTGAACATCACCAACGTAAACGGTTATCATGCCTGCATTTTTTCCGAACTGCATATCAGTAGCGCTATCGCCCACCATAATGCTTTTGGCAAATGTAATTTCAGGGAAATCACGTTTGGCTTGCTTAGCCATACCGGTGGCGGGTTTTCGCAGATGGCGTGTGTCTGCCTCAGCCAGGTCGGTGGCTGCGTATATGGCGTGAATTCTTCCCCCGTACTTGCGCACTTCGCGGAGCATTTCTGCATGAATGTGATCCAGATCATCGCGGCTCATCAAACCCTTACCCACTCCCTGTTGATTGGTCACCACAATAATTCTGCGAAAAACAAGCGCAAGGTCTTTGAGCGCATCCAATACTCCCTCCAGAAAGAAAAACTCCTCCCAGCTTTTTACGTAATCATTGGGATAATGGAGGTTGATGACACCATCGCGGTCTAAAAACAAGGTCCAGGTTTTATCAATGGGAAGTTCACGAAGCGGGGTCTTCATTTTTTTTCTGATAACATTTTTTTCCACTCGTGTAGTTTCATCAACGCCTCAATAGGACTGAGGGAATTAATTTCTGTTTTTTCAAGTTCTTCGGCAAATTTCTTAATGAGCGGGTCGTTCAGGTCAAACAAATGCAACTGGTAATGGCGCGTGGCGCTATCTTTCGTAGCGGGCTTGTCGTCCTGCCGGTGTCCGCGCTGGCTCTCCAGTTCGCGCAGCATATTTTCGGCTCGGGCAATTATTTCTGCAGGCATGCCTGCCATGCGTGCCACGTGTATGCCGAAACTGTGCTCGGTGCCACCTTCCACCAATTTGCGAAGGAATATCACTTTGTTGCCGGCTTCTTTCACACTCACATGAAAGTTGTGGATGCGCGGGTATAATTCGGCAAGTTCGTTGAGCTCGTGATAGTGCGTGGCAAACAGAGTGCGTGGGTGTGCATGCGAATGTTGATGCAGATACTCCGCAATAGACCAGGCAATAGAAATGCCATCGTATGTAGAAGTGCCTCGCCCGATTTCGTCCAGTAGTATCAAACTGCGCGGAGAGAGATTGTTCATGATGCTGGCTGTTTCATTCATCTCTACCATAAATGTGGACTCCCCTGCGCTGAGATTATCGCTCGCACCTACCCGGGTAAATATCTTATCTACCAGACCGATGGATGCCGATGCAGCCGGTACAAAACTGCCGATTTGCGCCATGAGCACGATGAGCGCTGTTTGCCGCAAGAGCGCGCTTTTGCCGCTCATATTCGGGCCGGTGATAATAAGTATCTGATGCGTATCAGCGTCCAACAACACATCATTGGCAACGTACGCCTCACCGGCAGGCAGTTGCCGCTCTATGACCGGATGCCTGCCTTCGCGTATATCAATACGGTATGTATCGTTTACCTCGGGTTTGCAATATTGATACTTCACTGCCGCATCTGCCAGCGAAAGTAGCGCATCCAGGTAAGCCAGCGCTCCGGCATTTTTCTGAATGGTCAGCACGTAATCTTTGGCGAATACTATCAATGCGCGGAAAATCTGCTCTTCCAGATGTTGAATTTTCTCCTCCGCACCAAGTACTTTCTGCTCGTATTCTTTGAGTTCCTCGGTGATATAACGCTCCGCATTGGCAAGCGTTTGCTTGCGTATCCACTCAGGAGGAACCTTGTGTTTATGCGTGTTGGTAACTTCCAGATAATAACCAAACACGTTATTAAAACCCACCTTCAGCGAAGTGATACCGGTTCGTTGCTGTTCTTTTATCTGGATGTGGCTGATGTACTCTTTACCTGCATTTTTAATGGTGCGAAGCTCATCCAGCTCGGGGTGAAAACCGCTTTTGATGAAGTTGCCTTTGGCAATTACCGGACTTGCATCATCGGCAACTTCGCGGTATATTTTGTCGGTAAGAGGTGTAGTGTCATAGAGGTTGCGGCTCAGGGCATCAAGCGCCGGATTGCCGGTGGCATGCAGCGTCTGGCGGATTTGCGGTACCGTCATCAGGGCACGCCGCAGTTGCAGCATCTCGCGCGGATTTATTTTCTCTAAACTGATTTTAGAAGTTAGGCGCTCTAAATCCCCAACCTGTCGTAAGATTGCTTTCAGGGCATCCGCTTCATCGCGATGCAGTACAAAATACTCTACTGCTGACTGCCGCTCTGAAATTTTCTGCAGGTCGTTGAGCGGCATCACCAACCACCGGCGCAGCAGACGGGCGCCCATGGGGGTGGTGGTGTGGTCTAATACCTCCAACAGCGATTTACCGCCCGGATGATTGGCTTGCACCATTTCTAAATTGCGAATGGTAAAACGGTCTAACCAAACATACTCTCCGTCACATAATTTAGTAATTTTTGTAATATGTGACAGTTGGTGATGCTCCGTATCCTTCAGGTATTGAATAGCAGCTCCGGCAGCGATTATGCCCGCATGCTCCTCTTCAATACCGAAACCTTTCAGCGAGTTGGTTCCAAAAAGTTTCAGCAGGGTTTCCAGCCCGTGCTCGTAAGTATATATCCAGTCATCTAGCTTGTAGGAGTAGTAGCGGTTGCCGAATTGTTGTTCAAAATCTTTATAGCGCGAGCGCGGATACAGCACCTCGGCAGGTGATAAACTTTGCAGCAGCTTATCTATGTAAGAAATTTTGCCCTCTGCCATCAGAAACTCACCGGTGCTGATGTCAATCAGTGCCAGGCCGTACCAGTCGCGTTCGGCATACAGCGAGGCGAGAAAATTGTTGTTTTTGGTTTGCAGGATGTTATCGGTAAGCGCCACGCCGGGCGTTACCATTTCCGTCACGGCGCGCTTTACAATTCCTTTGGCTAATTTCGGGTCTTCTATCTGGTCGCATACCGCCACGCGATACCCCGCACGGACCAGTTTGGGCAAATAGGTATCCAGTGCATGGTGCGGAAAACCCGCTAAGTCCACTTCGCTTGCCTTGCCGTTGCTTCGCTTGGTGAGCACAATGCCCAGCACCGATGAGGCAATACGCGCATCTTCGTCAAAGGTCTCATAAAAATCACCCACCCGAAATAACAGCACGGCATCCGGATACTTCGCCTTGAAGCTGTTGTACTGCTTCATGAGCGGGGTTTCGGTGTCGTTTTCGGGTTTGGCAGTAAGTGTTGGAAACAATGACATGTCGTTGTTTCAACTCTGCATAAAACACAAATTTACAACTTAATCTCTGCATCCTTGCTCCCTTTTCCAAAAAACAATCCACATTTCATGTGGATACGGGAGTGTACCTAATATGAACAATTTTTTACGCTGATAAAAACAGCAGTGCAGTCACGTGTACGCTGCCGGCGCTATCTATTCCCAAAACACAGGTAGCGATGTGACTGCAAGTGAGAAAACACGCGCAGCACTGCGCACACAATTTCGGAAATATGAGTTTCGTTACACAATAAAAATATATTACTTGCGCCGTATAACTACATATCCTAAAGGCAACGTGATAAAGGCGGGTATCACCGGCAGCATCGGCAGTGGTAAGACCACCGCATGCCGTTTTTTCGAAGCGCTCGGCATTCCGGTTTACTATGCCGATGAACGCGCGCGGTACCTGATGCAGCATGAGCACTACCTGATTGAGCAACTGAAAAAAAATTTCGGAGAGGAAATATATGACAACGGCAAACTGAACCGCGCCTATCTGGCAAAAATGGTATTTGGCGATGAAAAGAAACTGAAACTGCTAAACAGTATCGTACATCCTGCGGTTTTTCGCGATACGGAGCGTTGGATAAACGAACAGGCCGCCAAAAGCCCGCCCTACGTTCTGAAAGAAGCCGCCTTGCTTATCGAGAGCGGCGCATACCGGCAACTCGACAAACTGATTGTGGTTACAGCTCCTACGGAAGTTCGCCTGAGCAGAGTAATGCAGCGCGACGGTACATCCGAACAAGCCGTTCGCGAGCGCATGGCGCATCAACTGCCCGACGAGGAAAAAATCAAATTTGCCGATTATGTGATTGAAAACACGGGCAACCTGAACGATTTGCAAAAAAAAGTAATGGAAATTCACCGCCAACTCGTAGGTTTGCGCAGCGACCCATCACAATGAATTCCAAACTGCGCATCGGCATCCTGGGCGGCGGCCAACTGGGTCGCATGCTCTTACAAGCTGCAGCCGACTACCCGGTGATTACGCACGTACTGGAAAATGACCCCGGCGCCCCCGCGGCTCATCTGTGCCATCACTTTGTACAGGGCGACATTCGCGACTTTGAAACCGTCTATCGCTTTGGTAAATCTGTTGATGTACTCACCATTGAGATAGAACACGTAAATATTGATGCCTTGTACGCCCTGCAGCGCGAGAAAGTGAAAATTTTCCCCAACCCCGATACCCTGCGCACCATTAAAGACAAGGGACTGCAAAAAGAATTTTACCACTCGCATGGTATTCCCACCGCGCCTTTTATGCTTATTGACAAGAAAGAACACTTACACACACAGGCGCAGTTTTTGCCCGCCGCTCTTAAACTGCGCCAGGGCGGTTACGATGGTAAAGGAGTGCAACTACTGCACACCGCAGCAGATTTACAACGCGCTTTTGATGCCCCTTGTGTATTGGAAAAACTCGTAGAAGTTGACAAAGAAATTGCAGTTATCGTGGCGCGCAACGACCGCGGTGAAACGGCTGTTTACCCACCTGTTGAAATGGTGTTCGACCCGCGCTATAATTTAGTGGATTACCTGCTATCACCTGCCCGCCTCACCGAGGCGCAAACCCGGCAGGCACAGCAAATCGCCTTACAGACCGTAAATGCTTTTGGTTCATCGGGTATCTTTGCCATCGAAATGTTTCTGGATAAAAACGGAAACCTTCTTGTTAATGAAACAGCCCCACGGGCGCACAACAGCGGCCACCAGAGTATCGAGGGCAACTACTGCTCTCAATACGACATGCAAATGCGTGTGTTGCTCAACCTGCCCCCGGGCAATACCGCCACTGTGCAGCCCTCGCTGATGCTCAACTTAATTGGCGAGCCGAATCACAGCGGGCAGGTCTGCTACACCGGATTGCACAAGGCGCTTGAAATGAAAAACGTGTATGTGCATATTTACGGAAAATCTACCACCAAACCCGGGCGCAAAATGGGGCACATCACCATTCTCGGCAACACGTACCAGGAGTTGATTGCCACTGCAGAGCAATTGAGAAAGCACGTAAAAGTTATTTCCGAAACACAAAACGCAACCGTATGAGCAAACCGCTTGTAGGCATCATCATGGGCAGCGAAAGCGACCTCAAAGTCATGCAAGATGCCGCTGAAATCCTGCAACGCCTGGGCGTAGCGTATGAACTGACCATAGTTAGCGCACACCGCACGCCCCGGCGCATGATGGAGTACGCATCCACTGCCCGCGAACGTGGATTAAAAGTCATCATCGCGGGCGCCGGTGGCGCGGCTCACCTGCCCGGTATGGTGGCGAGTATCACCACTTTACCCGTTATCGGAGTGCCCATCAAATCATCCAACTCTATTGATGGCTGGGACTCCGTCCTCTCCATATTACAGATGCCCGCTGGCGTGCCCGTAGCCACCGTTGCCCTCAACGGCGCCAAAAACGCCGGTATCCTCGCTGCGCAAATCATCGCCACATCCCATAATGAGGTGGCTCTCAAACTCGCTTCTTACAAAGAGGAGTTAGAAAACAATGTGTTGCACCACGTGCGCGAAGTAAAAATTGCGGGCTACCGAAATGAGTTTGACAAAGACGAATAACCGCCTTATCTTAACTGTAAGAGTTAACAAAACTACAAATTCAGCTTCACCGGATTTAATGCCGGCAGCGCACAGTCAAACTTTGATACATCATAAGATTTGTTCTTGCCTTTATTGGCTAAATCCATGTTGCAGAAGGTAACGTTGCCGTTGTTGCGCAGGCAAATCCGGTATTCGTTTTTCACTTGCCCGTTTGAGGAGCGATATGCCGGGTTTACCTCGCCATCATAGAGTATATCAGGTACTTTGTCGCCAAAGAGCGCTGCAAATAGTTTTCCGAAAAGTACAGTATTATCCGGCTTACCGGTACCGCGCGTAATGCGGTTATCGTGCACATATATACCGCCGCTGTAAGGGTCGTACAGCGTGTCTTTGGTAGGGCGATTAAGCGATGTGTAACTAACAATCGCCACAGAGACAGAGTTATTGTTTGCAATCTCGTTGTTAAATATTTCGCAATCATTCGTAGCCATAATGATTACGCCCGTGCCCGCGGGTATTTCAGCCACAGTGGTACCCTTTACGGCAAAGTTTCGCACGTTGTTGTTAGTAAACCTGTTATTGTAAACCCGGCACCGTGCCCCGTTTTTCACGGGCAAATCGGGAAGGTCAAACACCAACATACCACCGGTGTTGTTCGTAGAGGTGTTCTCATATACATCCGCATCGGTGCTGTTTTCAATTTCAATACCGGCAACGTTGTCGTGCACATAATTGCGGCGCACGATGATGTTTTTGCTCTGCCCCACATAAATGCCGGCATCGCTGCTGCCAAATACCTCACAGTCCTCAATCAAAACACCGTTGCAGCCCACCGGGTAAGTGCCGTATGATCCGTTTTTCGTGTCGTGCAGCGAAGTCCACCCCACTTTCAGGCGGCGGAAAACGACATTATTGGCATCCTGCACCTTAATGCAGTCGCCTTTAGCATCCAGTATGGTAAAATCCTCAAAAACAACTCCATCAGCCGTGGCGCGTATGCCTTCTGCGCCATCCTTCTGGTTTTTAAACGATAGTATCGTTTTCTCTCTGCCCTTGCCCCGGATGGTTACGTTGCGCACACCGTCCAGAATGAGCGAACGGCTCAGGTGGTAAGTACCCTCGGGCAGTTCTATCACTTCACCCTCTTTGGCATTGATAAATTTCGCCTGAAGTTCTTTCTCAAACTGCTCATCGGTTACGGCATTTTTTTTAGCGCCGTTACATGCGGCAAGCGCCAAAGCAAGCATCGGCAAAGCAAAAAGAAATTTCATGACATCGCGTTAAGTGCGCGAATATAAACGCACTTTCCGAAAATTTGTTGCCGCACGCGCCCCACTACACCACTCATCGAAATTACTCACAATAACTTTTAGTGTAAATGTATTTTGGCTACCCCTTGCTGCTCACCGATGAGGCTCGCGAGGTAAATAGGGGCGCAGCGGAGGCGCCCCAAACCCGTAAAGATTAAAAATTATATATGTGTATATTTTTTAATGTTTTGAAGTGGTTGATTTTGCATCGTGAAGTGTTGTGTGGAATCAGCGAGTAAAACAGATTAAGCCGAAAGCGATTATATTCGCTCTGTTTAATGAGCGCATATGGCGAAAGGGACCAACCTCAACGATTTTATAGCAACGCGTGCAGACCAAGGTCTGACGAACGTACTCCTCTCACTTGCCGAATGTACGAAGATGATTTCGCGGTTGGTGAGCCAGGCAGGCATCAGCGATATTTTGGGCGCTACGGGTACAGTCAATTTTCAGGGCGAAACGGTGCAAAAGCTTGATGAGTTGAGCAACCGGATGCTGATGGATTATTTGCGCGCGGGCGGTGCGTGTGCGGGCTATTTGAGTGAAGAGAATGAGGGGGTAGTTACCCTGCAGGAGGGGGGGCAGTATGTGGTGGCTGTGGACCCGCTGGACGGCTCGTCAAATATTGATGTGGCAGCGCCTATCGGGACCATTTTTAGTGTTCACCGCCGGCTCAGCGCCTCGGGGCAAGTGAGCGAGGCAGATTTTTTGCAGCCGGGGCGGGATGCTGTGGCCGCGGGGTATGTTGTTTACGGCAGCAGTACTGTTCTGATGTTGAGTGTGGGCGAGGGGGTGTATGGGTTCACCTTTCACGCTGCAGACAATTCGTATTACCTCACTTACAACGGTGTAAAAATACCTGCTGCCGGTAAAATTTACTCTGTAAATCAGGGAAATTCGGCAAAGTTTGACGAGGGGTTGAAGCGCTATTTAGAGTGGTGCATACAGAGCGATAAGGATACAGGGCGGCCGTACTCGCTTCGTTACATTGGTTCTATGGTTGGCGACCTGCACCGCACTTTACTGAAAGGCGGTATTTTTATATACCCTGCCAATAAGGGTGAGGCGAAAGGCAAGTTGCGGTTGCTTTACGAGTGTGTACCCATGAGCTATCTGGTGGAGCAGGCAGGCGGGCGGGCTACGGATGGCAAAGTGCGCATATTAGATATAATACCGGCAGAGATACACGAGCGTTCTGCCATTTACATTGGCAGCGCAGAGAATGTAAAACGGTGTGAGGAATTTTTGCATGGAGGTGCCGTATAGGCAGGGGGGCGCTTACAGTATGGCGGTGTTTAAGTTTCAGGTTTTGGCTATTCTTCTATATTTGCCGCCTCGTTTTTTAAAACCTCATCATAACTCATGCAGAATTTAAAGGGTGTTATTAAAACCTTTGCCATCATTTTAGTGGTCATAGGGGTTATACAAATATCGTTTACGCTATTAGCCCGTGTAGTAGAAAAAAGAGCTGACCGTTATGCATCGTCCCTTGTAAATCGCAAAGCGCCGGCCGGTTTGAGCGGAGCGGCTCTTATTCAGTACAACGACTCTGTTGACCAGCTTTATAAGACATACCGCCGGAACTTTCTTGACTCAGTGGCGGGCAAGCCGGTGATTGACTTACCGCTCATCCGCTCGCTGGATTACCGTTTTTGCCGTGATAACTCATTGAAATTAGGTCTTGACCTGAAAGGCGGTATGAGCATGGTGCTCGAAATAAACGAAGATGAACTGCTCAGGACCCTCGCGCAAAACAATCGTAGCGAGCTATTCAACAAAGCCATAGAAAACGCCAAAAAGGCACAAGCCAAGGACGTGGGGTCTGATTTTCTCACGCTGTTTAAACGCGAGTTTGAGGCATTAGACCCCAACGCAAAATTAGCCGCAATTTTTGCCACGGTCGAAGCGTACTCAGGCAAAATAAATTTCAACTCTACCAATGATGAGGTGATAGCCGTTGTGCGCCAGGATATGGAGGCGGCTGTGAGCAATACCTTTCAGGTATTAAAGAAACGTATTGACCAGTTTGGGGTGGCTTCGCCCAATATTTCACTGCAAAAAAGTACGGGCAGGATAATTTTAGAACTGCCAGGCGTAGAGGATCCCTCGCGGGTGCGAAAACTTTTGCAGCAAACCGCACAGTTAGAGTTTTGGAATACGTATGACAACCGCGAGTTGTGGGATTACCTCATGAAGGCGTACGATGCTGCCAAGGTCCTGAAAGCTGAACAGAAATCAGACACTGCGAAAGCAGGCAGCACAGCCAGTGTTGACACGTTAGACCTCCTCGCCGGGCTAGTGGATACAACCGCTGCCAAAAAGGACACAACCAAAGCTAGTGATGAAGTAAGCCCGTTGCTCCAGGTGTTGCAACCACTATATTACAGGGAAAACGGTTTGCCTGCCGAAGGTCCTGCCATAGGGGTTGCTTATGGGAAAGACACAGCCGAGGTGAACCGGATAATGTCTATGCCTGCCATACGGAACATTTTTCCGAGCAATCTGCGCCTGATGTGGTCTATGAACCCCGCCGATGGCCCTCAGCCGGCATACTATCTGTACGCTATTTCAACCAATCCTTCATCGCCCGAGGCGCCACTTACCGGCTCGGTAGTAAAAGACGCATATTCGGAGTTTGACCCGGTAAAAGGGTCTTTTGCCGTAAATCTTACCATGAACAATGTGGGCGCTGCCAAGTGGGAGGCGATGACTGAAGAAGCCGTAAAAGCAAAGTTGCCTAACGGCACTCCTTTTAAACGCAGCATAGCAATTGTGTTGGATGGCCGTGTGCTCTCAGCGCCTGTGGTGCAGGAAAAAATTTCAGGAGGCCGTTCCAGTATCTCCGGGCAGCGATCGCAGGAAGAGGCCATTGACTTAGCCAATGTGTTGAAGAGCGGTAAACTGGAAGCGCGCACCGTAGTGATTGAAGAGCAGATTGTAGGACCCTCGCTTGGCGAGGAGTCCATAAGAGCAGGATTGATATCTCTGATTGCAGGTTTTGTGTTGGTTTTCCTTTTTATGGTGGCGTATTACAGTACATCCGGTTTGATAGCCAATGCAGCCATGTTGCTAAACGTGTTTATTCTTGTGTCGGCTCTCATATCTTTTGGCGCTGCATTTACGCTGCCGGCTATGGCGGGTATATTACTCACGCTGGCTATGGCGGTGGATGCTAACGTGATTATCAATGAGCGCATCCGCGAGGAAGTAAAACGCGGCAAAGGTCTTCGCCTTGCGGTGGATGAGGGGTATCAGCACTCGTACAGTGCTATCATTGACGGCAACCTCACTACCATGGTGGTGAGCATTGTACTGATGGTATTCGGCTTAGGACCTATATATGGTTTCGGTTTTACGCTCTTTGCCGGTATTCTCACTTCCTTGTTTACTGCCGTGCTGGTTTCGCGCCTGATTTTCGACTGGGCGTTTGACAAGGGTTTCCATATTGCCTTTGGTAACAAATTTACCATGAACCTGTTTAAAGGCACCAACTTTGACTTTTACGGCAAGCGCAAAATCACTTACCTCATATCTGGCATTCTGGTGGTTATTTCCATTGCTTCTATGATAATTTTTGGTTTTGACCTGGGAGTTGATTTTAAAGGCGGTAGAAGCTACGTGATACAGTTTGATAAGCCGGTTACCACTGCGCAAATCGCCTCTATGCTTGAGAAAGATCTGGAGGGAGCTCCGCAGGTAAAGACCTATGGCAGCAATAACCAGATATCCATAACCACCGATTACCTGATAGATGCCACCGGCGTGAACGCTGACAGTATTATTGAGCAGAAAATATACGAACGTGTTAAAGGTTTATACGATATTACTCCTTCTTTTGACGACTTCAGAGCTAAAAATGTGAAGAGCTCCATTAAAATAGAGGCGGCTATTGCTGATGACATACGCAACAGTTCGTGGAAGGCCATCCTTTTTGGCTTGCTAGGTGTGTTTATCTATATATTTATACGATTCCGCAAAATCGAATTTGCCGCCGGCTCAATCATAGCGCTGGCACACGACCCTATCATCGTACTCGGTATCTTTTCGCTGTTCAAAGGCATTATGCCATTTTCATTAGAAATAGACCAGAACATAATTGCAGCCGTACTCACGCTGATCGGTTATTCGGTAAACGATACCGTGGTGGTATTTGACCGTATACGTGAATACATGAAACTGTACCCCGCTCACTCCATTGAGCGGAATGTGAACGATTCTATCAACTCCACGCTAAGCCGTACCATCATGACGGTATTTACCGTAATGATAGTTTCGGTTATTATGTTCCTATTTGCCGGAGCTACGTTGCGCGGTTTTTCATTTGCTCTCATCATAGGGTTGATAATCGGTACTTACTCCTCTATCTTCATAGCTTCGCCCATCATGGTTGACATTGCCAAACGCAGGGCGGGCAACTAAATTTACGACCGTTTAACAAAAGCGCATTATTTTTACGTTAAATACAATCGGTATGAACCCACAGGACAATCAAAACCAAATCAATATAGAGTTGCCCGAAGACATTGCGGAGGGCATTTATTCAAATTTAGCTATCATATCTCACTCTCCTCAGGAGTTTGTAGTGGATTTTATTCGCATATTGCCCGGAGTGCCCAAAGCAAAGGTGAAAGCCCGTATATTGCTCACACCGGAGCACGCCAAGCGCCTCATGAAAGCCATGGCTGACAACATCAAAAAATACGAGGCACAGTTTGGGGTAATACAGGAGAAAGATTTTCCGGTAATGCCCATGAATTTTGGTCCTACGGCTCAGGCATAAAGGACAGTTGTTGTATTATCGTGTATCGGATTACGCATCGGGTTGGTCACTGATCTCAACTTTTCGCATGTTTTGGGCTTTGGGCAAAGAATTTTTACGCAGCTGCTCGGCTACCGCAGGCAGGCGAACTGCCACGATGCCTGACCCGCTTGCAAGATGGCTTGCATACTTCAGTTTACTCTTTGTGCTTTGACTGTTTTTTTGGGTTTCTTGCGTCAGGATATATTACTACCAGCCCTGAAAAACTTTGACAACCCCCTTAGGTGGCAGTAATAAAGTGATGTACACGTTTTTTAAGCCACCAAAATCACATACGTTTGCAGCTCCTATGCCGAAGAAGGATTTTGTGGCAGAACTGAAATGGCGCAACATGCTGCACGACATCACTCCGGGCGCTGCCGAATTGCTGCAGCGCGAAACGGTGAAGGGTTATATCGGTTTTGACCCCACTTCTGACTCGCTTGGTGTGGGGAACCTGGTACAAGTGATGACCTTGCTGCATTTTCAGCAATGCGGCCACAAGCCCATCGCGCTGGTAGGCGGTGCCACCGGCATGGTTGGGGACCCCTCCGGTAAAAGTCATGAGCGCAGCATGCTGGACGAAGACACCCTGATGCACAACCTCGCCTGCCAGCGCAAACAACTGGAGCGTTTTCTGGATTTTGACTGCGGTGAAATTTCTGCTGAAATCGTCAATAACTACGATTGGTTTAAGGATTTTTCGTTGCTTCGTTTTTTGCGCGAGGTAGGCAAAAACATTACCGTAAGCAACATGTACGCGAAGGACTCTGTGCAAAGTCGGCTTGAGACGGGGATGAGTTTCACGGAGTTTACGTACCAACTTATGCAGGGGTACGATTTTTATTATCTGTGGAAAAACTACGGTGTGAAATTGCAGATGGGCGGCAGCGACCAGTGGGGCAATATCGTAACTGGTACAGAACTGATACGCAAAAAAGAGGGCGGAGAGGCGCATGCCATCACCACTCCGCTCATCAAAAAAGCCGATGGTACAAAATTTGGCAAAACCGAAAAGGGAAATGTATGGTTAGATGCCCGGCGTACCTCACCCTATCGCTTTTACCAGTTTTGGATAAACGCTTCGGATGAGGATGTGGTGAACTACATCCGGATTTTCTCTTTAAAAAGCCGCGAAGAAATAGAAGCGCTTGAGCAGGCGCATGCTCGAGAGCCGCACCTGCGTATTCTGCAAAAAGCCCTTGCTGAAGAAGTGACGGAGCGTGTTCATTCAGCCGATGACCTGCGGCGCGCTAAACAAACAACAGAAATACTTTTTGGTACTTCGTTTGAGGCATTTAAGCAGTTAAGCCCGCAAGAGATTGAGGATGCCTTTGATGAGGATGCTATATTTCGGGTACCGGCAAAAGAACTGGAAACATGCGATGCGGTGAGCTTGCTCTCTGTTGTAACCGGCATTTATCCATCAAAAGGTGAAGCGCGTAAAGCGCTGCAAAGCCATGCCGTGAGTATTAACAAACAAAAAATCAATATCGATTACAAACCCACACCGGCTACTTTATTACATAACAAGTACCTTTTAGTGCAAAAGGGCAAAAAAAACTATTACCTTCTGGTAGCTACGTGATGTATAGTAAGTTTTTCATATTTGTAATTTTTGTTATGTCATTAGTAGCCGGCTGCACCCGCAGGCCCTACGCATGTTTTCGCACACAACCGCCAGAGGACTCCATACGGGTAAATGTGCCGGTAACATTTTATGCATCGTGCAGTGTAAACAGCAACGAGTACTTTTGGGAATTTTATGACAATCCTGATTCCTCCTATTTTGGATACTCCATACAGCATACATTTTACACGCCCGGCAAGCAGAAGGTATTTTTGATGGTAGCGGGTTACGGAAAAACGGCTTCAACCATCCGCGAAATTGAAGTGAAGCCCTGATTGTTTGTTGTTGTTACTAAGGGATGAACATCTTCTCTAAAGTATGCGCAATGCTACGGTCGTTTTTGAGGCGAGGCACTTTGTTTTGCCCGCCCAGCTTACCTATACTTTTCATATAAGCGGCAAAAGCGCCGGGTGGCAGGGATATAACCCTTGCCTGCTGCAGGATGTTTCCTTGTCGCAAATCGCGGTAGTAGGGGTTGCGGTTTTGCATATATTCATCCAGCAGGGCCGAGAACCTACTGATATCGGATGGCTCTCTGCCAAATTCGACCCACCATTCGTGATGGGGAGCAGTGCCGGCTGGAGGGTTTACCTGCGGTGCCACGGAAAATTCTACTACAGTGCAGCCGGTCTGCCGGATGGCGTATTGCATTGCCTGCTCCACCTCTTCAGCTATTACATGCTCTCCGAATGCGCTGATGAAGTGTTTTACCCTACCGGTTACTACAAGGCGATAGGGATTTTTGGAGACAAACCTCACGGTATCGCCTAAATTGTAAGCCCATAGACCGGCATTGGTGGTCAAAATCACCGCGTAGTTTTTACCGGTTTCAATATCCTGTAACGTTAAACGCTCCGGGTGAGGGTTATCGAGCTGGTGTGGCTCAACAAATTCGAAGAACAACCCACCGTTTACATTTAATAATAAACCCTCTTGCTGTTGGGAGTCCTGATATGCGATGAAACCCTCGCTGGCAGGGTAGGTTTCAACCGAGGGAATGTTGCAACCGATGAGCTCTTCAATTTTTTGCCGGTACGGCTCATAGTTTACACCCCCGTAAACAAACAACTCAAAGTGCGGGAAAATGTCTTTGATAAACTTTTTTCCGCTCAGCTCCCGCAGTTTTTCAAAGTACATCACCACCCAGGGGGGTATGCCGCTGATGACGCTCATCGGCTCAGGAAGAGTTTCGCGGGCTATGGCGGTAATTTTTTCCTCCCAGTCCTCTATGCAGTTTACCTGGTAAGAGGGCATGCGATTAGCACGGGCGTAAAAGGGTACGTGATGATATACGATGCCACTGAGCCGGCCAGCGGGTATTGCTCCGTATTTTTCAAGCGCCGGTGACCCTTGCAGAAATATCATTTTACGGTCAAAAAAGCGGCTGCGGCCGGTTTTGGCTACGTAGAGCATTAGCGCATCGCGCGCTGCGCGGATCATGGCTGCTAATTGCTCCTTGCTCACCGGTATGTATTTTGTGCCCGAGGTAGTACCGCTCGATTTGCAGAAATATAATGGCAGACCCCACCAGAGCACATCGGGGCGACCGTCGGCTATTTCCTGTATGTAAGGCGTCAATGCTTCGTAATCCGTTACAGGAACTGCTTTTTGGAAATCAGCAACACGCATACGGGCGGTTATGCCCCGTTGCCTGCCAAACTTAGTACCTGCACCCACCCTGACCAACTCGCTGAACAAACGTTGTTGTAGCGGTACGGCTTGTTGCTGGGCGCGATAAACTGCCCGGGCAATGAAATATGCTGCCTTGCCGGCTATTGCGGAACGGATACCCATAAGAAAACTTGTTCAAACTTAATAGTACTTTGGTATTTTGAGCACCGAGATTATATTTGCAACCCCAAAATTTAAACCATGTATGCAATAGTAGAGATAGCCGGTCAGCAATTCAAAGCCGAACCAGGTAAAAAACTCTATGTTCACCGCTTGGCCGGTAATGAGGGCGACACAGTTACTTTTGATAAAGTTCTGCTGACCGATAACAACGGAAATGTTTCTGTTGGTACTCCTGTGGTGAATGGCGTAAACGTTAAGGCAAAAATTTTGGCGCATATCAAAGGTGATAAAACTCTCGTATTTAAAAAGAAACGCAGAAAGGGGTACAAAAAAACTTATGGACACCGGCAGAGTTATACACAAATTGAAATTGAGTCAATCGGATAAATAACTTAAAAATTAACATATATGGCACACAAGAAAGGTGAAGGTAAAGTAAAGAACGGGCGCGAATCGCACAGCAAACGCCTGGGCATAAAACTTTTTGGAGGTCAAAAGGCCATACCGGGAAACATCATCGTACGCCAACGCGGCACTGCATTTCATCCGGGTAAAGGTGTGGATATGGGCAAAGACCATACTATATTTGCCATAACCGAGGGGATAGTGAAGTTTACACGTGGCAAAAACGACCGTCGGTATGTACACGTAATACCCGATGCATCCCAAGCAACTGCGTAAGATTTTCATGGCTTATCATCTCAAAAAAGCTCCGTTGCATAGCGGGGCTTTTTTATTGCCTTGTTAGCACAAATATCCTGTAGGATGTTATGTTATAGAAAATACTCCATGCGAGGATGTCTTATACGTAAAATCAGTTGGAGGGGCGAACCGGGCATTGACTGCCACAAGCCTTCGAATCATGTTGGCTTGCAGCGCCCGGATGTATGTGTTTACTTCCTGTTAAAAAATAAGATTTCAGCAAAAGTCTGTTCGTATCGTAAGCGGAAACTTCACGGCGCGGAAAATGATGTGTTACGTTGGATTTGAAAATTATCGCAGCAAGGAGAGTGACCCCGATTGGATTCGAACCAATGACCCACAGCTTAGAAGGCTGTTGCTCTATCCAGCTGAGCTACGGGGCCGCAAAGCAGTTGCGAAAAAAGTAAAAATTAATCATTTAGTAAAACATTGTCAGTTATGACTCGTTGAAGAATTTAAACGGGGTTTCTAACTTTGTACTATGGAACGCGAAGTGCTCTCTATCAAACGCAAAGCCCTGCGGATAAATTTAGACGATACCATTTACGGTACCTTTGCCGAGATAGGCGCTGGACAAGAAGTAGTGAGAAATTTCTTTCAGGTGGGAGGCGCATCAGGAACGGTAGCAAAAGCGATGAGCGCCTATGACATGACATTTTCGGATGCGATATACGGTAGCGATAATGCAGGACGATACGTGAGTGAGCAGCGCCTAATGAAGATGCTAGAGCACGAGTATGCTTTGCTGCAAGAGCGGCTCACAGACGAGAAGTACGCCCGTAAGCGTTTTTTTGCTTTCGCGAATACCTGCACTACGCTTAATTACTTTAAATCTAATGACCCGCACGGCTGGATGGGAGTGAAATTTCAACTTCATCACGGTGAGGAACCAAATGAAGTGGTGATACACGTACGCTTAAAGGGTACCGATGCGCTGTATCAGCAGCGCACGATTGGCGGTATAGGTACTAACTTGCTTTTTGCCTGTTACTGGTACTATGATCAGATGGATGATTTTATTGACTCGTTGCTGGACAACATGGATACAGACCAGGCCGAGATTGATATGATACGCGTGAAAGGTCCACTATTTGCCAATGTTGATAATCGTTTGCTGGCATTAAAACTTGTACGTAAAGGCTATACTGACGCAACCATTTTTGGTGCCAACAAGGAGGTGTACCAACCCAAGGACATGCTTTACAAAAAGGATATTCTCTGTTTGCGAGGTCGTTTCAGGCCGGTTACACTGGTTAACGAAGACATGTTGAAGCGAGGGCTAGATTGTTATCGAAAACACGTAGAGAATCCTGATAATATTCTTGTACTTTCAGAAATTACCTTAAACAATCTTGCCGGTGATAATGAGTTTGACAACAAAGATTTTCTGGATAGGGCTGATATTCTCTGCTCGCTGGGCCACACGGTTATGATCTCTAATTGCCACAAACACGACATGTTGATTAACTTTTTGGACCGCTGTAAGCCAAAAAGTATCGGTATTATCTTGGGTGTGCTGAACTTAGTAGAGTTGTTCAATGAAAAGCATTACAAGAATGCTGCTGGTGAATTGCTCCATTACTTTGGTGAGATTTTCATGCGCAATACGCACATGTACGTTTATCCTTGTCTATCAGATGAGGGTCTTGACCTTATTACAACAGATAATCTCAAAATTCCCGAATCACTCAAATATCTATTCAAACACCTGAAATCGAATGGTTTTTTAATAGATATTCCCAATGTTGACCGTGATGTGTTGCACATACTATCTACGCGTGTTATTCAGATGATAAAAACCGGTGAACCCGGGTGGGAGAAAATGGTACCGCCTACCGTGGCTGAGGTTATTAAAGAAAAATGCCTGTTTGACTACCCCTGCTCTACTCAAATTCACAAAGTGTAACCACACCTATCATTCATGGCGATTGTTATTTTCACGCCATGACAGAGAGAATCCTGATTATTGATTTTGGCTCGCAGTACACGCAACTTATCGCGCGTCGTATCAGAGAGAGTGAAGTATATTGTGAAATATACCCTTATCATCACCTCCCTTCACTCACCGAAGACATTAAGGGTGTAATTCTTTCCGGATCACCCAGCAGCGTTAAGGATAAAAACGCACCTACGGTGGACGTACTGCAACTGCTTGCCTTCAGGCCGGTACTGGGGGTGTGTTACGGAGCTCAATTGCTGGCGCACAATCTGGGAGGAGTGGTGGAAAAGAGTAGGATACGCGAATACGGCAGGGCACAGCTTCACATCACTCAAAAAGATGATGTCCTGTTTAACGATGTACAGGATGTGTGCCAGGTGTGGATGAGCCATGGCGATACCATACAATCTGTTGGAGATAAATTTGAAACTATTGCTACTTCAGAAAACATCCCCATCGCTGCCTTTCGTTCAAAGGCAGGTGTATTTGCCAATCAGGTGTATGCGCTCCAATTTCATCCGGAGGTGTATCACTCTACCGAAGGTCACAAAATATTAAACAATTTCCTTTTCAAAATCTGCGGATGTGGACGAACCTGGACGCCCGGTTCGTTTGTAGAGCAAACTGTGCGCGAGTTGAGGGCAAAAATTGGTAATGAGAAAGTGATACTGGCGCTTAGCGGTGGAGTGGATTCATCGGTGGCGGCTTTACTGCTCGAAGAGGCAATAGGCGAAAATTTAATTTGCGTATTTGTGGACAACGGACTACTCCGAAAGTACGAATTTGAAACCGTGATGCGGTTATATGAAGAAATGGGGCTTCAGGTAACCGGTGTGAGGGCTGCGCATCGCTTTCTACAGGAATTAAAGGGGGTGGAAGATCCTGAGACAAAACGAAAAATCATCGGGCGCGTGTTTATTGAAGTGTTTGAACATGAAGCGCATAAACACCCTGAAGTGAAGTGGCTGGCACAGGGTACCATTTATCCTGATGTGATTGAGAGTATTTCGGTAAAAGGCCCATCGGCAACCATAAAATCGCATCACAATGTAGGAGGATTGCCCGAGCGTTTAAAGCTCAAAATAGTAGAGCCGTTGCGAAATTTGTTTAAAGACGAGGTGCGCAAGGCAGGTAAGGAGCTGGGGCTTGTGCCGGAGATATTGTACCGACATCCTTTTCCGGGACCGGGATTAGCTGTGCGCATTCTAGGCGAAGTTACAGCAGAAAAAGTACAGTTGTTACAGGAAGCTGACCATATTTTTATCGAAAACCTCAAAATGTACGGGTTGTATAATCAAGTATGGCAGGCAGGTGCGATTCTTACACCTATACGCAGTGTGGGTGTGATGGGGGATGAGCGCACATACGAAAATGTAATAGCTCTGCGGGCAGTGAACTCTACCGATGGTATGACAGCCGATTGGAGCCAACTGCCTTATGATTTTTTAGCAAAAACTTCAAATGACATTATCAATCAGGTGCGGGGGGTGAATCGTGTGGTGTATGACATAAGCAGTAAGCCGCCTGCAACGATAGAATGGGAATAAATTGGCCGGTTTTTTGTTTAATTACAGCGAAATGAAAAGAGCGTTGTTTTTTTTACTGATAGTTGCTTCGCACCAGGCAGGAGCTCAAGCAGATTCAGTTTACAACGTAGCGTGTATTTTACCTTTTCGCTCGGGACTTGCTTTTCAGCGAATGAACGAATTCTTCACTGCGCACGATGTAACTACTGCCAACAAAATCCGGTTACATGATGAGAGTATTCTGTCGCTTGAGTTTTACCGGGGCGTTGAAATGGCTACTCGCAGAATTTCATCACCTTCCATACGTTGGTATTTTTACGACAATAAAGGAGACGACTCCATAACGCTGGAGTTACTACAGTTACCTGAGATGAAAAACATGCATGTGTTGGTAGGTTCGGCAGGGGCTGCCGATGCCGCTCATGTTGCAGATTTTTGTCGTCAGAACAATATCGTAAACATTCAACCTTTTGTGCAAAAGAAAAGTTTAACCACTCATAATCCCTTTCACCTGAAACTTACCCCCACCATTGAAACCCACGCGGATAATATCTTTCTCTCGATTGTTGACTCGTTTCCCGGGGCAAACGTTATCATTTATACACCTAACGCTGATATCAATCTGTTGGTGGCAAATCGCCTGGACTCACTCTTTAAACATTACAACTCCACTGCCAAAAATCCTTTTCGGGTAGTGACCATCAACACTAAGTTTATGACTGTTGACGGCAAAAAGACCTCTGCTGCAGAGCAACTGCGCCCGGGCAGGAAAAATATTTGGATACTTACAACATTTGACGAGAACACTATCAACGGCAACCTGCGGGTGATGTATGACAACCGCTACCGCTATGATATGGTGGTATATGGTATGCCTAACTGGTTACTACATGAAAATACCCGCCTGGATTATTTCAATCATTTTCAGGTGCGGCTTACTGATGCATACTATTTAGATACCACCCTAGCCCCGGTGCGTGAGTTCGTTAAAGATTACGAAACCAGATACAAAACACCCATTAACAGATATGCTGTACTGGGATTTGATGTGGCGCGGTTTGTGGCGGAGGTACTCAAGCAATTCGGGGCTAAATTTCTGGAGGCGTTGCCTTCATCGCGTTACAAGGGAATGGGCTACGTATTCGATATTCAGAAAAATATTGCCCCGGACACACGCATTAATTACTACGAAACAAAACACGTACACGTTTTCATGGTAAGCGATTATCAGCTTAAAAAGGTATGGTAGCCCGTTACTACAAAAATAAGTTTTGGCTGATACCCGTGTTGGCAATGCTTGTAACAGGAGGTGTTGTGGCATATCGTTACGCAAGGTTAAATAAAGTTCGGGCGCAGTTTAACAGGTTATTAAATACCGAAAAGCCCGTAGTAGTGAAAAACGACAGCGAACAGGTGCAAAGTCCAGATCTGCTCAAACGATATTATGAAAAATACGGATATGATAACCTTTGGAGCGATACATCAGCTACGGGTTACCGCTACATGCTGCTCAGCATGCTCCGGTATGCCGATAGCTTAGGACTCAACCGGAACGATTACCATGCCTCATACCTTATCAAATATGACTCGCTGGTCAATAACGGCAAATTCAATCCGGATAGCTTTGTAACGGAGAATGAAGTGATATTCAGCGATGCCGCCATATCTTTTCTGTTCCATGTAGCATACGGACGCGACATACCGCTTGCGTACAACGGAGTGGATTTAAGAATTGACACCGGACGGATTGTGCAGGCATACAATAATTTAGTTCAACACAGAAACTGGCGCAGCGTGCTGGATGAACTAGAGCCGCAAGTACCCCAATACCAATTGTTGAAAAAGTACCTTTCGTACACAGTTGCTTTTTTACGCGATTTTCCGGAAGCCGATACCCTGCGGGTGAGTAATACTGATGCGGGACGAATGGCTGCTGCCATTAAATTGCGTTTTTATGGATTTATTGCCGATTCGCTCACAGGTGATACATCGGATGTAGAGCGCATGCGCGCAGCGTTGCACGGTTTTCAGCGCATGCACGGTATTGATACTACCGGCGCGTTGGACGCCAAAACAGTAGCTTTGCTCAATCAACCACTCACCCAAAGTGTTACGCGTATTCGCGAAAGTTTGAATTACTGGCGCTGGACGGGACGGCTTGCCGAAAAAGAGTTCATATTAGTGAACATACCTGCCGCTCGCCTGCAAATAGTGCTTCATGATAGCGCAGTGGATTTGAGTATGCGGGTTATTGTAGGAAAACCATCTACCCGTACCCCACAATTTACCGCCTATATGACCGGAGTGATTGCTTATCCGTACTGGACAGTGCCGCACAGTATTGCTGTCAGCAAAATACTTCCTGCCGTCAAACGCAACCGCGCCTACCTGGATGAAAATAACTTCCAGGTATTGGACCGCAACGGAAGGGTAGTAAATCATAAGTTGATAAGATGGTCTGCTATTACGGCTAAAAACTTACCTTATAAATTCCGTCAGGCCAGCGGGTGCGATAATGCGCTCGGCATATTGAAATTTGACCTTAACTCACCGTTCAGCATTTACCTGCATGATACTAACCGCAGAGACCTTTTTCAGGAGAAAGACCGGTTTTTAAGTCATGGCTGTGTGCGCGTTGAAAAACCAATGGAGCTGGCAAATTATGTATTGGACAACGGACTGGACTCCGTTACTAGAGCCAAACTCAATCAGTGTCTTGAAAACGAAAAACCCTCTACGTTTAAATTGTCGCGCAAAATACCCGTACTGATATTTTACATGACGGCCGATGTGGATGAGTACGGAGCGCTTCGTTTCTATAAGGATGTATATAATTTAGAGACAGCAGTGGTTTCATAAAAACTATATTCCTTTTTTACGTACAGTATTTTGTAAATTGTGTAAAACGCGTTTTTGATCTGTAATATAATAGCAGCAGGCAGTTCTATTTTTGAAAAATACATTTGTATGGTGTATCCGGTGATTAAAGAAAACGGTTTTTCCTTTTGCGAGCAAGGCAAAGGAACTCCTGTAATGCTACTGCATGGATTGTTTGGTGCGTTGAGTAACTTTAATCACATCATCAGCCATTTTTCCCATTCGTATTTGGTTTCGGTGCCCCTGTTACCGCTGTTTGATCTGGAACCGGAAGATACCAACATAACAGGTATGTTAGATTATGTTGATGCCTTTGTGGAATATCGCCAGTATAATAAAGTAAACATTGTAGGCAATTCTCTTGGCGGGCACATCGCCCTGATGTATGCCTTGCGGCGCCCTGACCGCGTCCGTACCATCACACTCACCGGAAGCTCGGGTTTGTTTGAAAATTCATTAGGCGATACATATCCGCGTAAGGGTGACTATGAGTATGTAAAGAAAAAAACTGAGGCAACATTCTATGACCCAAAACATGCCACGCAGGAGTTAATTCAGGAAGTGTATGATATAGTGAATAATCGCCAAAAAGCACTGCGGATAGTTCTTTTGGCTAAAAGCGCTATAAGACATAATTTGCGCGAACAAATACCAGAGATTAACATGCCGGTATGCTTAATTTGGGGGAAAAATGACACCATAACACCCGCATACGTAGGAGAGGAATTTCACAAATTGTTAGCCATGTCAGAATTACACCTTCTGGATGGCTGCGGGCATGCACCCATGATGGAGCATCCTGAGAAGTTTAACAACATTTTGGAACAGTTTTTAAAAAAACACAATCCATGATTTTACAAATTTGTGAAGAACCTGACACAACTTTTCATTAAAATTTACGTCTAAGTAAGTAAAGTATGCTACCAACCGGCATTATATCAAATACCGTAAAACCGCTTCAGGTTACCGATAGCGGAGAGGCGGCTCTGCTGCGTATGCAGGAGTATAACCTTACACACCTGCCGGTTAATGAAGGGGTAACCTATGCTGGTCTGGTTAGCATTGAGGAATTGATGCATGTGAAAAAACTGCAACGTCCGCTTCGCGAAATATTCACCAAACTGTCCCAACCAAAAGTGCTGAATACCGCTCATATTTTTGATGTGATGAAAGCAGCTATTGACTGGAACGTTAAAGTTGTACCGGTAGTTAACGAAGAGCACGAATATCTGGGTTGGATAACTGCCGAAAGTTGTATGCGGGCATTTACGATTGCAAACTCTATCCTCGAACCCGGCTGCATATTGGAGTTGCAATCTGAAAAGAAAGATTATCAACTGAGTGATATTGCGCGCATTGCTGAGGAAAACAACACGGAAATACAATGTTTTTACGTCTCGCGCCATCCGCACAACAGCTTGGTTAATATCACCCTCAAACTGAGCAGAACGGATGTATCTGCTATTGTTGCATCGCTGGAGCGATACAACTATGAAATCATCAATGTTTACAATGATGTAGAGTACTCCGGTGACCTCCGCGAACACTATGAAGCGCTAATGCGCTATCTGAACGTATAGTGTTAACTTTCTCTTAAAAATACACTCCGGCACTTTTATTGCCTGCGCTTACATAAATATTACCTTCGCGCGCGTTTTACTGTATGCGTTATTGCTGGTTGATTGTACTGAACTGTTGGGCTGTAACATCAGTTGTAGCACAAAACTATACAGAGGTGTTTGGCAAGGTGGTAGACGCATCCACCAAAGAGCCGATGGATTATGTAAATGTACAGTTTAAGGGTACTACCCGCACCACGCTAACCGACCACAAAGGAGAGTATCGCTTGCGCGCCTCCGAAAAGGCAGACACTATAGTTTTTTCTTACATCGGTTACAAAACACGCGTCATACCCGTAAAACGCGGTGCGGTGCAGGAACTCAACGTAGAGATGGGTTCTGAAGGGTTGCAGCTAAAAGAGGTGACTATCAGCGCCAAAGAAAAGAAACGAAAACGCGTAATTGACACCACTGCTAACTACGTTTACTACCAGGTTCTGAAACACAAAGACCAAAACCGCGAAGGTGCTGTGAATAGTTATCATTACGAAGCATATGAAAAACTTTGCATCTCCCTGCTGAACCCTCCGCAAAAATTTCTCAACAAGCGCATTTTCAGGCCATTTAGTTTTGCTTTCAGGAATACCGATACCACTGAACAAGGCAACATATTTATTCCGGGCGTTGTGCGCGAAACAGTAAGCGAGGTGTATTACCGGAGAAATCCAAAGTCCGTCAAACGCTTCGTGAAAGCCGATGTAATGACCGGTATAGATGAACCGAGTATCCTGGAACTAGCTACATTTCAACTGGAAGAACAGGACGTTTATGGCAACATCATCACAGTTGCCAACACACCCTTTATAGCGCCCTTTTCCAATACAGCCATTCTTACCTACTTCTATTACCTTACCGACACGGTGTTGTTAGATGGCCGCATCAGTTACAAACTGCATTTCGTGGGCAAGGTAAAAGAAGATCTTGCGCTCAAAGGGTATGCCTGGATTGACTCGGCAACCTGGGCAATCCGCAGTATCTATTTCCGTCCCAATGAAAAATCTAATCTCAACTTTGTGGCTGATTATTCAGTAAAGCAGGATTTTACCCTTGTCAATAACCGGTATTGGATATTAAATCGCGATGAAATGTACGGTGTAGGGTCGCTGTTTAAAAAAGAGCGAAACAAGCTAAGCATTCTTGTCAATAAAGTCATGAACCGCCGCAACATAGATATAAATATTGCTATACCCGATAGTGTATTCAAGGGACCCGATGAAAAAATAATGCTGGATACGTTGCGTATTAACCGCAAACCGTTTTTCGATACCACGCGTTTTGAGCCGCTTACTCCACAGGAAAATGAAGTGTGGCACATCTCTGATACAATTCGCCTGGTGCCGGCATGGAAGATGTATCAATGGACGGCAATTTTACTCACCACCGCTTACGCGACAGCAGGACCGATAAGTATCGGAAAGCTGCTGAATTTCGTAAGCCGCAACAATGTAGAAGGTTGGCGCCTGCGCTTCGGCATTGAAACGAACTCTGCATACAAGTATTTTGGATGGAAGGACCGCAACCGCTTTTTGCGTAAATTTTACTTTACCGGTTATGTGGCGTACGGGCTGAAAGACCGAGACCTGAAATACATGGTGCTTTCGCGTATCAATTTGCCGCGCAGAAACAACCGGTGGCAATCGCTGGAGTTTATGTATCGCTACGACATGGTGGTGCCCGGACAGGACCCCAACAATACGCTGCTCACCTTTGATAACTTTGTTACGATTATAAGCGGGCAAATCCTGAGCAAGGTGATGAAAGTAAGCAATTTTCAAATCAGCTATGAAAAAGAGTATTTCCGTGGCTTTTCGGCAATAACCGGTTTCAGCGAAAAAGTGTTTCACAACATACCCGGTGTGCTCGATTTTGCCGTAAAGCGCGGTGACGTATGGAAACCTATCCGTTCATTCAACGTAACGGAGTTTTTTATTGATACACGTTACAGCTACCGCGATCAGTACGTCGTAGGGGTTTTTTACCGTTACTTTCAAAATTCCCGATGGCCGGTTTTCATGCTGCGTTATACCGCCGGTTTGGTGAATATGGACAGGGACTATTTCAACTATCACAATTTTCATTTCACTATTCGCCAGCGGGTATCCACGCGCGTGGGTTATACATACTACACGATACGGGCTGCAAAAATATTTGGCAGAGTTCCCTACACAGCAGCTTACCTTACGCAGGGTAACTTGGGTATATTGTTAGATAAGTTTAACTACAACCTGTTGCGTCAGTTCGAATTTGTCAGCGACCAGTACCTGTCCGTTTGGGTGGCGCATCACTTCAATGGTTTCTTTTTCAACAAAATACCTTACATGAAAAAACTGCGTTTCAGAGAGGTGGTTTTCATGCGATCGCTGGTAGGTACATTCAGCGAAAAAAATCGTTCTGTACTTCGCGTGCCGGAAGAGTTGGGAAATCCCGGACCCGTGCCTTACGTAGAAATGGGTTTTGGGATTGAAAATATTGCCTACATCATGCGCCTGGATTTCCTGTGGCGGCTCACATACAGAAACATGGGCGGCCCCAACTGGGGTATTAAGTTTGCCATTTCGCCACGCTTTTAGTGCAGAAATATTTTATCGGCAAACTACGTTTAGACAATCAAATATTATAATTGAACATAGTACTTTGAAGTAGGCGATCAGTTGCTTCATTTTTTATGTTTTTATATTATCATTAGTACAATTGCATTTCCTGATGAATAGTGTTTAACGCCAGTCGTTATATTTGCTTGGAGGGCTATAGAGAGTATTTTGCCATCGTAAACGATATAAGTATTCGCAGCATGCCTGATTGTTTGGAGCGTTCGTTAGAAAAAAATGTATTAGAAGTAAACAGTTAAAGTTGATGAAATGCGCGGTTTTAGCGCAGTGTATTTGGGTGGTAGGTATTATGAAAAGTAATTTATGTGTTTGATTGAATATGGTTGATGGCTGGTCGCCCGCCCTTGGGCGGGCGACCCGTGAGGTTGTTCAGAGTTTTAACGGTGCGATATTTCTCCGTGTCTGCGCCTGTAGCGCGAGCGTAGGATTATAACTGAATGGGGATATTAGCCGTGACCCTGCGAGCCGCCACAGGCGGCACGCAGGGCAGTTGCTGTAAGGTTTGGTTGAATGAAGATTTCTGGGCGCGCGCCAAAGGCGCGCGCCCAGAAAATTCAATTATCACATTAGATTTATTCATTATACAAATTATTACAACCACACCTACTCACCGTGTGTTGCTTTGCAAAAAACGAGGCCTGCCGGAGCGTCTGTTTGGGTGAGGGATGCGTAGGGCGCAAGCGCAGCGAAGCGGCCGCGCCCGCGCCGTTGAAATACAACCCATGTGCGGGCGCGGCGGGAGCGAAGCGTACCCCGTAGCCAGCCCGACCCCGCTGCAGCGCGTAGCCCTGCGAAGCGCAGCAGCGGGGGCACCCCATGATAATTCAATCACGCAAATTATTGCTCAGTAATGATTTATTTTTTAGTAAAACACAATGGATATGAACCATGCGAAAGTTCAAGCAATGCCTGTGACAATCGGTATTTTTACGAGGTGTTTATGTGACTGAATAAAATTTTAAACTCAATTTCTTTAGCATGAAACAGTTTGTAAACCCTCGTGCGCTTAAAACTCATTGCCTTTACACTGTATCATTTGTTTGTTGAATAATTTCTTTTCTGCTCGGATTAGTTGTTTGTTATCACATCGCAATCTATCTTGGGCTGGTATGTTGAACAAGGAGTTCCATTGATATTTGCAATATATCTGTGCACATTTCTTATCACGCGCTCTGCGCAAGTTACAAGTTAAAGATTTATTTTGTTGCGTGTATGTTGCATAGATGGCTCTGCATTTTTATTGCGCTTGTGCTAACGGGTCTTGCCGTTGCGCAGCAGAGTTTGTGTGTCCGTGTGTTGGATGAAACAACCAGAGAGCCACTGGAGTTTGTGGCACTGCAGCTATCTGATACCGGCAGCACGCGCTACACTGATAGCAATGGCTTGGTATGTATGGAAGCCGTAGGTGTTACAGATTTCACTTTGTACGCTTCACTCACTGGCTACTTCCGAAAAAAAGTAAAACTGAAATTTCCTCTGCCTGTGTCAGACACTACATTCATAACCCTTGAACCTATGTATGCGGAACTGGAGGAACTAATCGTAATGAGCACCCGCAACGAAAAAAAAGCAGATGAACTGCCGACCCGTGTAGATGTGGTGAGCGAGGAAGAAGTAGGTGAGAAAATGAGCGATAAACCTTCGGATGTATCGCACATTATGCGCGAGCAGGCGGGCGTACAGTTGCAACGCACTTCCTCTACGAGTGGTACTTTCAACTTGCGCCTGCAAGGTTTACGGGGAAAGTACGTACAAATACTTCGCAACGGATTTCCGGTTTTTGGAGGTTTGAGCAATGTAATCGGCATAACACAAATTCCGCCTTTAGATATTAAGCACATAGAGATTATCAAAGGTCCCTCATCAACTTTGTACGGTGGTGATGCCATAGCCGGCGTGATTAATATCATCACCAGGCAGCCCACCGATGAGCCGGTGTACGACTTGCTCATCAATGCAGAAAGCGCCCGCGCTGCCGATGCCGGGGTATGGCTCAGCCAGCGTATTGGTGTGTTTGGCTTTTCTGTTACCGGTTTGTACCGCTATCAGAGCGAAGTGGACTGGAATAAAGACAATTTCTCTGAAACCCCCTACATGCAGCGTTATTACGCAGCGCCACAGTTGTTTTTGTTTTTAAACAAAGGGATTACCGCTGAAGTGGGTTTTACCTACACAAACGAATACCGTATTGGTGGCGCCATGCCGTATTTGCAAAACAAGACCGATACCCTGTTCAATTACTTTGAAAAAAATAAAACTGCTCAGTCCATCGCACATACCAAATGGCAATTTGACTGGGGCAGACACGGTAAACTCACCGTGAAGCACGCCACCAATAGCTACCTGCGCCATGTATCAATACCCGATAATGTTTTTGAAGGTCGCCAACTCGGTACGTTTACTGAAATTAATTACCACTTTATACGAGGTAAACACGATGTGGTGGTCGGCACTGATTTGCGCACTGACCGCCTTCGCGTAAACAAAGTCACCGGAAGTGTAAAACCTGACTATACCTATTATACGGCAGGATTATTTGCGCAGTACATTTTACAGGCAAGCGCCAAAACAAATTTGCAGGGAGGCATACGATTAGATTACAACAACCGCTATCGCTTGTTTGTGTTGCCGCAGGCAGGGTTGCTGCAAAAGTGGAACCAGTATTTCAGTTCCCGGTTTAATTTCAGTATGGGCTACAAGTTGCCCACTATCTTTCAGGATGAAACTGAAGAAGCGCGCTTTGTGCGCATAAACGGTATAGCCGATAGTGTAAGGCCCGAGTTAAGTTTGGGTGGTACAGCCGATTTGTACCTTCGCGTACCAACACAAGTGGGTTTGGTCATCACCCTGCGCCAGCTTTATTTCCTTACACACCTTATTCGTCCACTTTTTGCCGGCCAAGAGCCCTTGTGGTCATGCTCCGGTGCAGAGTGCACATACCTCAATTACTACAACGGCAACGGCTACCAGCAAACAAGAGGCGTTGAAACCTCGCTCAGGATACAATACCGCGGCGCGGCGGCAGGCGTTGCATACGTGCTCACCGATAACGACTTTAAAGTAAACGGGGTAAAGAGTTTGGCTCCGCTCACTTCAAAACACATTGTGTCGTTACAAGCAGAATACACCGTAAGGCAATTTACCGTAGGTGTGGACGCATACTACTACAGTGCCGTAAAACTCAGTAACGGCACTACGGGCAGCGGGATTTGGGAGTTGGGAATCGTATCGCAATATGCGCACAGGTACTTTTTGCTCTTTGCCAATATAGAAAATATTTTTGATATAAGGCAGAGTTCTTATGGCGCCTTGGTCACCCCTAACCCCACCTTTTCTCAACCGCTTTTCAGAGAGGTGTATGGTCCTCTTGAGGGGCGTCTGTTTAACGCAGGCATTAAACTGCATCTGGGCGCATTTTTTAAAAAGAAATCAAATCACGCCGGCGCCTTTGATAATCGCCTGAGATGGAAAGAAGACAGAGATTAAGCAGAAAAAACGGAGCGCGCAACTTATTCGGGTGCTGCATCCGAAATATGCTGATAAAAATATTTCACGCGCACACCTTGTAAATAACCCTAAACCGCAGCATCGGTAGGCGGGGATGCAGCGGATGTGGAGTGCGCACCGTCAGATACGTTTTCTTTTTTATCAGGGAAAAACCATTTCTGGAATATGAGAATAATGAATACCCCTATTGTGATTGAAGCATCGGCTATGTTGAAAATAAACTTAAAAAACTCAAAATGCTGGCCTCCCCATATCGGCACCCACTCGGGTATGTAGCCCTGGTAAATCGGAAACCACAACATATCCACCACCAAGCCCTGCATCCAGCCGGCGTATCCACCTTCGGGCGGAAAGAGTTTCGCTATCTTAAAATTGCTGTCAGAAAAAATTACTCCGTAAAACGTACCGTCAATCATGTTACCGATAGCGCCTGCCAGTATCATGCTCACAGCAGTAATGTAACCCCAATGGGCATTTTCGCGGATAATCTTGCGCAAGTACCATATCCCGAAACCCACAGCCCCCAGGCGGAAAACGCTTAAAAAAATTTTACCATATATACCGGGCAGTGACATGCCGAAAGCCATTCCGGGGTTTTCGGTAAAGTGTATGCGAAACCAATCCAACCCCAATACCTTAAACTCCCCTTCGGGGCAACCGTAGCAAATCATCATGTGGGTTTTTACCCATATTTTGAGGGCTTGGTCCAGTAAAATAATTATAAGGATAAGCAATACAGCTTTGTATGGTTTCATGAACAGCGTTCTACTTTTACTTTTAAAATTTCGTCATTCATCTCTACCTCATCGTAATCGCTGAGTTGATCCACGAGTACGATTTCGCGGGCGAGAATTTCGTTGGCTATGTATTGTTGATGTGCCGCCAGGGTGCGCGCAAAAGTTTCATTTTTCAATACCGATACTTTAATACGGTCTAAAACCTGAAAATCTTTGTCTTTGCGGAGGTTTTGCACCTTGTTTACAAACTCACGGGCGTTCCCCTCATGGCGCAGCTCATCGTTCAACGTTATGTCTAATGCAACAGTAATGCCACCTTCCGTAGCCACTAACCAGCCGGGAATATCTTCGGTAAGGATTTCTACCTCGTGTGGTTGCAGTTCAAACGGCTCACCGTTTAACTGAAGGGTATAGCTGCCTTGCTGCTCAAAACGGCGTATATCCGCATCCGTAAAATTAGCCAGCGCCTGTTGTATGGCTTTCATTTTAGGTCCGGCTCGTTTACCCAGCTCTTTAAAGTTGGGTTTTACTTTTTTGCGGATAATACCCGATGTATCGTCCACATATTCTATTTTTTTCACATTCACTTCTGAAATAATGTATGCCTCTACGCTTCGGTAAAGGTTTTTTTGTCGCTCATTCAGGACCGGGATGAGCGCACGGCTCAACGGCTGTCGCACCTTTATTTTTTCCTTTTTGCGAAGCGATAAGATAAGCGAGCAGGCCCGCTGCGCAAGTTCCATGCGCTCTTCCAGTTCCTTGTTAATCAACTTTGTATCGGCTACCCGCAGGTAGGAGAGATGTACCGAAATACCGGGACCCTTCAGATTTTTGTACAGCCACTCTGCAAAAAAAGGCGCTATAGGGCTGATGAGTTGCGCCACTGTAATAAGGCATTCATACAACGTGCTGTATGCCGCCTCTTTGTCTTCGCTCATCTCGCCCTTCCAGAAGCGCCTGCGGTTAAGACGCACGTACCAGTTACTCAAATCCTCATCCACAAACTTTTCAATGGCGCGAGCCGCCCTGGTGGGCTCGTATTGGTCATAGTACTCCGTCACTTCTTGCAGAAGGGTATGCAGGCGCGAGATAATCCATAGGTCTAACTCCTGCAACTGCCCTTTGGCTGTAAGTTTATCGGATGCCGGCTTCCAATGGTCAATGTTGGCATACAGGGCAAAAAAACTATAAGTGTTGTACAGTGTACCAAAAAATGACCGAACTACTTCCTGCAAACCGTTGATGTCAAACTTCATGTTCTCCCAGGGGTCGCTGTTGCGGATAAGGTACCAGCGTGTGGCATCGGCACCGTGGTTACGGATAGTGTCAAACGGGTCAATCACATTGCCGAGCCGCTTGCTCATTTTATTGCCGTTTTTATCGAGCAGTAGTCCGTTCGATACCACATTTTTAAATGCGATGCTGTCAAACAGCGCAACAGCCAACACATGCAGAGTAAAAAACCACCCGCGTGTTTGGTCAACCCCCTCGGCAATGAAATCGGCAGGAAAGTTCTGCCGGAAAACATCTTCGTTGGTTATCGGGTAGTGCCACTGCGCGTAAGGCATGGCGCCGCTATCAAACCACACATCTATCAAATCCGGAACCCGATACATCTTTTGCCCTTTTGCAGATACGAGCACTATCGCATCCACGTAAGGTTTGTGCAGTTCTATTTCACCTTTTTCGTTGCGGTAATTTTCGCTACCCGTCATCAAGCCGGCACGGATGGCTTTATGGATTTCATCTTCCAGCTCCTTTAAACTACCGATGCATTTCACCTCTGAGCCGTCTTCAGTTTTCCATATCGGCAGCGGAGTGCCCCAAAAACGCGAGCGCGATAAATTCCAGTCCACCAAATTTTCAAGCCACTGCCCAAAACGCCCCTCGCCTGTGTGCGGCGGTTTCCAACGTATGGTTTTGTTCAGGGCAATCAGGCGGTCTTTAATAGCAGTGGTACGCACAAACCAACTGTTCAGCGGATAGTATATCACCGGCTTATCGGTGCGCCAGCAATGCGGATAGTTGTGTTCGTATTTTTCGGTGAGAAAAAGTTTGCCTTCCAGTTTCAGTTTCAATACGATGAGGTCATCTACGCTCATAAACGAACGCAGGTCGGCTATGATGTTTTTCTCTTTAAGTATCCGCTTTTGCGTTTCAAACTCTGCCTGTTTTTCTGCCTCGGTGTAATAGGCATCTTTCACGTAGCGCCCTTGCAGCGGAAACACCGGGTCATTCACCTCCTCTGTAAATTTACCTTGCTTATCCACCAGGGTAAGCGACCCCAACCCGTGCTGTTTAGCCGTTTTAAAGTCGTCTGCGCCAAAAGATGGGGCTATGTGCACAATGCCGGTGCCATCGGTAGTGGTCACAAAATCTCCCGTCACAACTTTAAATGCGTCTCCGTCCTTGGGTTGTGCGTAGGGCAGCAGTTGGTCATACCGTATCCCTTCCAGCGCTGCGCCCTTGCAGGTCAGCACCTCTCGGTAAGGAACTTTCTTATCCCCCTTTTTGTACTCATCAAAAGGCATGGTGGCGCCTTCATCGGTGAAATACCGTTGCATCAACTCCTGCGCAAGCACCACATAAACTATCTGATGTGTATAAACGTTGTAGGTTTTTACTAAGCTGTACGTTATGTCTTTGCCTACTGCAAGCGCCGTATTAGAAGGGAGCGTCCAGGGCGTTGTAGTCCACGCTAAAAAATAAACCGCATCAGCATTATCAACAAACAAAAACTGCGATCGCTCATCGCGTTTAATGCGAAACATTGCCACAGCCGAAACATCTTTTACATTCCGGTAGCAGCCGGGCTGGTTCAGTTCGTGTGAGCTGAGACCGGTGCCGGCAGCCGGTGAATAGGGCTGAATGGTATAACCCTCATATAATAATCCTTTGTCATACAACATTCGGATGAGCGCCCATAAACTTTCGATGTATGCGTTTTCGTAGGTGACGTATGGGTTATCCATGTCCACCCAGTACCCCATCAGGCGCGTAAGTTCGTTCCACACGTGGGTGTACCTCATCACATCTTCGCGGCAAAGGCGGTTAAACTCTGCCACCGGTATCTTCACACCAATATCTGATTTCCTGATGCCGAGTTGCTTCTCCACCCCCAACTCCACCGGTAGCCCGTGTGTGTCCCAGCCCGCCTTGCGCTCCACCCGGTACCCTTGCAACGTTTTAAAACGGCAAAAGAGGTCCTTAATCGTACGGCTCATCACATGATGTATCCCCGGCATGCCGTTGGCGCTTGGCGGACCCTCATAAAACACAAACCGCTTGCTTTCGGGCCGGCTGCTCACACTCTTTTCAAAAATCCCGTTCGCATCCCACCATGCCAGAATCTCACGGTCAATAGTGGGCAGGTGCAGTTGGTCATATTCCGGATACAAATCCGGCTGTTGAGCATTCTTCCTAACCATAAAAACGTGCGCGAAAATAAAAAACTACGCCACAAGCGTTGCAGTTTTCACTTACAATTTACGCCAGTTTTTTCATTGTAGCCCGGAATACAACAAAACAAATAAAACTAAAATTATATATATAATGTTATGTATATGT